>JAIDMU010000003.1 GCA_029050415.1 Malacoplasma sp. | reverse complement strand
AATATACCAAGTGATAGAATTTATCGTGCATATGCTTTTAATATTGATTATTATAAAATGTCTAATAATTTGTATGAAGAAAATCAAACAACAGAAAAACAAAAATATCTTACAAATTATGAGAAATTCTTTTTGCTTTCTGAAACTACCTTAGAAAAATTTATTGTAGAAGGTTTTAATAATTATGATCCAAAAAAGAAAAATCTTGTTTGAATGGGTGATAATTTGTGAACTGAGAATAATGATTATACAAAAATTAGTGCAAATAGTAACATGATAAAAGAAGTTCAAAATTTCTTTTTAACACTAACAAAAAAATATCCTGCAAATGAATATAACTATTTCTTTAAGCATCACCCTGCTTTTTCATTAGAAGTACAAAAAGAATTTACTTCTTTAATAACAGGTTTAACTGATGTACAACCTATTACTTTTGGTGGTTTTGGGTGAGAATTATTTTTAGCTTGAGATGGATACCACCAAATAAATAGTACAAATAATTATGTGCCATTTTTTAGTAGCAACTCTAATAAAAATGAAAATCAAAGTCAAAATTTTGTTCCTCAAACTCAACTAGTTGGAACTCTTTATACAAGTTCAACTATTCTAACAACTTATTCTTATATAAGAACAACTTATGATTTAAATGATTCTGAAGCATATTTATCTGTTGATCAAGCAAATTTCCCAATAGTTGGAACTTATGGAATTTGAGGAAAAGGAATTAAGAGTAATGGTTCTTATAGTTCAATGGTTTCAAAGAACAAAGAATTCATTGATAAAATTTATTTACCATATGTTGAAATGAACAATAAAGTTGATGGAGTTGAAATTTTAAAGGATTATTACAATACTCAAGAAGATACTAAAAAACTATTTATTACTAACGGATTAGAATCACCAGGTGTAACTTTTAATGATGAAACACAGAATGATACATGAATGTTAATTGTCTTTCCAATATTTGCTGTGGTTTTTATAGCATTAATAGCTGCTATAACTTATTCAGTAATTAAAAATAAAAAAAATAAAATTTAAATTGAAAAAATCTAATTTTAAATTAGATTTTTTTACTTTTGTACACATA
>JAIDMU010000029.1 GCA_029050415.1 Malacoplasma sp. | reverse complement strand
ATTAAAAACTGTTATAAATATTTATTTTAATATTAAAATACTTATATATTGTAAATTTAAACAGTGATTAGAATTTAGATTGGAGAAATAATGGCAATTAAATCTACACACAAATTAATTGATGATGATAGAAAACCTCGTACTAAAAAAGAAATCATCAAATTAATTAGTAACAATATTAACATTGCTGAAACAGTAATTAAAGACATTTTTGATGACTATGTTGCTTTAATTAAAGCTGAATTAGACAGATGTGAAGAATTTAGATTATTTGATTTAGGAAAAATTAAACTAAAACCAGGTCATAAAAAACTTACAACTAATCCATTAACTGGTGAAACAACTACTGAATGAACTAAAAGTAAAATTAAATTTGTTTTTTCTAAGCAATACAAAGAATTAGTTGAATCTTTTTATATAACTGATGAAAATAAAACTACATCTAAAGAATAGTTTAATAATCACAAAAAACTAGGTTTAAAACCTAGTTTTTTTTATCAATTATTTTTTTTACAATTTCAAAAATATTTAAAATTCCAGGAAAAACTATCTCTAATTGAAAAATAGAATGATTTTTAATTTCATTATTTAAAAAAGAAATGGAAACACTTTTTATATTATTGGAAAATCATTTTTCTAAAGTAAAGTAGGGAATTAAAAAACTTTTGTCTTCACAATAAAAATGTAAAATTAAAAAACTAATTCCTTTTAGCTTATTAATATCTCTTAAATGTTTAAACTGATGTTCTTTTATTTGTGATAATAAAAATTTTTCTTTTTCTGTTTGTTTAGATTCAAAAGTAACATATTTACTTTCAATCAAACCATAATAATCAACATATGATTTAGCAAGTAATTTTCCTTTTATTATATTTTGGCTTCTTTCAATAATTTTGATTGGTAAATATCTTTTTTCAATAAAACAAATATTATTGCTTATATAATAATCAATTGTTTTTTCAATCAATTGTTCTATATACATTCCTTTATTTGAATAAAAATTAATAATAAATACCTCATTTATAAAAATAATAATATTAAAATAAATAAAAAAATCTCTTTTTTACAAGAGATTTTTCCCTGAGTGAAATTTGAAGTGCAACACTATATTAGCACATTTAATATCCAT
>JAIDMU010000028.1 GCA_029050415.1 Malacoplasma sp. | reverse complement strand
ATGATAATCTTAACTATTTCAATGAAATATATTTTAAAAATGAATTAGCAGGTTTCTTTTCTTTTTATCAAACAAGTATTGGATATGAAATAGATTCATTATTTGTTTTTGATAAATTTCAAAATATAGGAATTGGAAGTTTTGTAATTGAATGATGTATAAATTCAGTTGATTGTGATGTATTTCTTTATGTTTTTAAAGAAAATAAAGCTTTTAATTTATATAAAAAAATGGGTTTTCAAATTGTTAAAGAGATTAATAACAATAGATATTTGATGGTTAAAAAAACAGAAATAAAGATATAATTTCTTTACTTTAATTTAAGAAATAGTATAATATTTTTTAAAATAACAATAAATAAAAAATAAATAATAAAGGATTTTTTGTGCAAGCACTTTCGGCTTTTTTATTAGTTGTGTTCATATTAATAGCAATTTTTGTTGGATTAATTGTTCATGAAACTGGGCACTTTTTTTTTGCTAAATTATTTAAGGTTAGTGTTAAAGAATATGCAATTGGAATTGGTCCCAAACTCTACTCAAAACAATTTAAAAACACCAAATTCTCATTCAATCTTTTACCAGTAATGGCTTTTGTAAGAATTGATAGCCAAAGATCACTAACTCTTTTTAAAGAACTAAGAGATGAGTATCAAAAAGAAGCAGATCAGTATTATTTAGAAAATAAAAATCGAATTGATAATCCTAATTCTAAATATATAGAAACTAGTAAAAGTGGGAGAGTGTCTACTAAAAGCAATTATTTTGTTTATAAAAAATACCAATCTTTACTACAAAAAGTTAAACAATATGATTTGTTTTCAACAAGAATTCCAGGAACTTTAATTGTTGATGATATTCCTAAATGAAAACAAGAAATAATTTATTTTGGTGGAATCTTTTTTAATTTAATTTTGTTTACTTTTTTCTATTTAATTCAATATTTTGGATTTTCTAATTCTGGATATAACAATACAGCAAATCCTTTTGTACAAGTTGGTGAGTCTTTTTTTGTATTGCTAAAAAACATGGTATTTTATAATGCTTGAGGTGTTACAAAGTCTGCAGGTACAGCTTTTGGAAGTGTAGCTGAAGTTCAACAACAGGGTGGAGTACCATTAAGTGCACTTCCTTTTGTTTTAGTGAATTATTTTGCAATTTTTAACTTAATGTTATTCTTGTTTAATTTTATTCCTATTCCACCACTGGATGGATATAAAATAGTTTGTTGTTTATCTCCTAAGTATTCAAAAATAAAAATTCCTGAAAAATTGAAAAACGGTTTTGAACTTTTTGGAATGGTATTAATGATTTATATTTTTGTAACCGCAATAATTGCAGATTTTATGATGTAAAAAATTAGTAAATATAAAAAATTATTTACTAATTTTTTTATTATTTTTAATTAATTACCCTTGCTTTTTTTTTTTTTTTTTGAATTT
>JAIDMU010000027.1 GCA_029050415.1 Malacoplasma sp. | reverse complement strand
TATAAAAATTAAATAATAAAATTTAAAAATTTTTTTATGTTTTAAAAAATCAATTAAAAAAACTGAATTTAATTTTAAATAAATTCAGTTTTTAATTAATATATTAATTTTCTTTTTTTCACTCTTTTATTTGACTTTCAGTTCCAAAAACATAATGTTTATCATCTGAATCAATATTATGATATTCTGGGATATTAACTAATGAATAATTTTTGTCATATTCATGTTTTTCATCAAAAGAAGCTAAATCAACATGTATTCTTGATAATTTAGGTACTGCTTTCATCAAAGAACGAGTATATGGGTGAATTGGTTTTGTAAAGACATTTTCCACATCACCACCTTCTAAAATTTTTCCACGATGCATAATAATAACTTTATTACAAACATTATTAACCATTGATAAATCATGTGCAATGAACAAGAATGTAAC
The DNA here is from genome assembly GCA_029050415.1 of Malacoplasma sp. Lineage (GTDB taxonomy): Bacteria > Bacillota_I > Bacilli_A > Mycoplasmatales > Mycoplasmoidaceae > Malacoplasma. The sequence goes on along the minus strand of JAIDMU010000027.1, from coordinate 599 downwards.
TCCTTTTTCTTTTGCTAATTTTTTCATAATGTTTACAACTTGTGATTGAATTGAAACATCAAGAGCTGATATTGGTTCATCAGCTACAACTAGTTTAGGATTAGTAATTAAAGCTCTTGCAATTACAATTCTTTGTCTTTGACCTCCAGAAAATTCATGAGGATAACGATAAGCATGTTCTTTTTTTAATCCAACACTTTCTAAAGCATCATAAACTTGTTTTCTTTTTTCTGATATTCTAAATAAAGGAACAAACAAGTATTTTAAAAAACCTTTTGCTTTGTATCCGAATTTATAGTAAAAAGACTCTCTTACAACAAAATTTTTAAAACTATTTAGTGAATTTAATTTATTTAGATAAGAATTTCATGTTTTTGAATTAAGTTTTCTAAATTCTTTCTCATTAATATAACTATATGAAAGAAATGTTTTTAAAAAATCAGTATTTTTTTTCTTTAATTTTTTTTCTAATTCAACAATATCCTTTTTAAAATTTTTAATTTGAATTTTTAATTCATTATTCTTTAGTTTTTTTAAATTTTCTTTATTTTCTTTTAACTCTAATTTTATTTCTTGCTTTAATTTTAATAATTCTTCTT
>JAIDMU010000261.1 GCA_029050415.1 Malacoplasma sp. | reverse complement strand
ATATTTAATTTCATTGAAAATAAAAGAAATCATTAAAACAAAAAATGAAAAAAATCTTTATGAATATATTAAAAACATTTCAAAATCTTTATCAGATACTGAATTTTTATATATGTGTAGATATTTTGCATATCATGAATTATTAACTAATTTAGTTGAAGATATTTATCAAACAAGTTATGAAAACAAATGAGAAGATAATTATTCAAATGAAAAAAACTATTTAATTAAATTTTTTAATGGTTTTAAAAAAACGAATAAAAATTTAGAAAAATTAAAAAATATTGATATATCAATTGTTTTAACAGCACATCCCACTCAAGTGGTGAGAGAAACTATTTTAAAAATAACTAGAAAGATAATGGAGTATTTGGATATTAAAACAAGCTATGATAGTTTGTTTAATATTCATTTGTTAGATAAAAAAGAAAATTTAGAAGTTCTTATTGATATATTATGACAAGTAGCAATTTTAAGGGATAAAAAAATTTCTGTCTTTGATGAAATAAAAAGCATTTTAAGTTATTTTGATACTACTTTTTTTTCAATCATTCCTAAAATAAACTATAAATTCAATTATCTTTTAAATAAAAATTATCAGTTAAACATAGAAGATAATATTCCTATAAAAATAAGTAGTTGAATTGGTGGAGATAGAGATGGTAATCCTTTAGTTGATGCAAAATCTTTAGAGACAGCTTTTAAGCTACAAACAGAAAAACTTTTTAGTTTCTACTTTTCTAAAATAACAAACTTGTATTATGATTTATTGATTCATGTTTCTGTTTCTGAAATAGATAAGAAAATAATAAAATTTTCTAAAGAAGTTAATTTAGAAAATAGAGCTAATGAACCATATGCTAAAGCAATTTTGAAAATCAACACAAAGTTATTTAATACTTTAAAATTTTTAATAAATGATAGTAAGGTTAATAATTATTTAACATTAGTTGAGTTAGATCAAAAATATGAAAACTCTTCTGAATTTCTTAGTGACTTAAATTTAATTTTAAAATCATTAAAAAATAATAGTTCTTACCAAATAGCTAAAAGAAACTTAGTTGATTTAATTTATTCAGTAAAAATTTTTGAATTTCATTTAATGACAATAGATATAAG
>JAIDMU010000260.1 GCA_029050415.1 Malacoplasma sp. | reverse complement strand
ATAAAAGCGAAAATTAATGCTTTTTAATTTTTTAACAAATCAAAAAATTTTGCCAAAATTTTCCAAAATAAACCAAAAAAAAAAAAAAGTTATAATTAAAGTCCATAAGAATATATAAAGTTAAGAGAATCTTTCTAAATTATATGTATTGTTACATAATTTTTTTATTCTCTATGATTTTAGAAAGGATTTTAAAAATGAAAAAGAAAATTTTAATTGGTGTTTTAGTTTCTACAACAGCAGCAGTAAGTGGTGTTGCTCCATCTATAGTTACTACAACTAATATCCAATCTTCAATTATTAATAGTGGTGAAAATCCATCTACTAATCCTGACATAGATAATACAGACAACAAAAATCCTGGTGATTCAGATAATAATAATCCTAGCAATCCTAGTGATGATCAAACAAGCAAACTTTTAGCTTATGCACCAGAAAATGATATTTTTACCTATCAAATAAATTTCACAGATTTACAAAATGATGAAAATTTAAATAAATACTTGAAAAATCTTTTTGAAGGTGATTTTTTGGATAAAGAGACTAGTTATTTAGTAAATGGTAGTGAATATAAAAATGTTAAAATAACTTATATTGAAAATTCTGCAAAGTTTAATGAAAAAACTTTTGAATTTTTAGCTACTCCAATTAATGATGCTAAGTGAGATATTGCAGTACAAGATAAAAGAATTATTAAAGTTCAAATTGGAAATTTACACTCACTACCAACAGATGCACAATTCCCATTAAAAGCTTTAGTTAGCAATAAAATTGGAGATTGATCTATTTCTGATAATAAAGATTTAGAAAATCTAATTGTTGAAAACATGAAGAAAATTAATTTTGAAGCAACTTCAGATGTGCAAAATGTTTCTTCATCAAATGTTTCAGTTGAATATGTTTCAAACTCGGCAAATCTTAAAGATAAAAAATTTAAAGTAAAAGTATCTCCAATTTCTGGACATGCATGAAATGATGGTTCTGGAATTATTAGCAAAGAAGTTGAAGTTCAAATTAAAAACTTAACTTCATATCAAAATTTTGCATTAGCTCCAATTTATTGAACAGTTAATTCAACTATTTTATCTGATTTTACAGTTAAATCAAACACTACTTATGATCAAAGTCATTTCTATAAAATTTTTGGTCTTGATGCTTCAAAAAATGAATGATGTAAAGAGCAAATTTATAATAGTGCTATTAAAGATTTTCAAAAGTTATTTCCAATTAAACCATATTATGATACTTATAAATTTGCTAAATGAGATACAACAATTGTTTATTCACAAGGTATGAGATTTTTCTTTAGAACTTATGTGCAACCAAATGATGGATTAACTTGATATGATGGAACAACTGCATTAAAAGAAGTTCAATTTAATTTTTATGTTTCAAGTAAAAATTTAGCAGGTGATAATACAATAGGTACTACAACTGATTTAAATCAATTACCAAATTTAATTGATCAAAATTATGATGATGATGGTTTACCAAAACAGTGAGTATCAAGTTTTGGGGTATCTGGTAATTTACAGTACAATGAAGAAGGAAAGAAATATTTTGCTAGTAGAATTGAATATGAACTAAGTGAATGTTATCAACCACTTTATAATTTTTCAGTTACTGATGTGAAAACAATTTCTGGTACAAATAATAAAAGTCAAAACTGAACATATACTGTTAATTTTTTAGATAAACATACAAATAAAGTTATTAAATCTATTCCTGGTTATGTATTTATGCCAGTTCTTTGATAAAAAATTATTTAATTTAATTTAAATATGAAGTGCTTACACAATATAAAATTTGTGTAAGCACTTCTTTTTTTTTTTTTTTTTTTTTAAAAAAAAAAAAATTAATTTAAAGTAAAAAAAAAAAAAAACCAA
>JAIDMU010000026.1 GCA_029050415.1 Malacoplasma sp. | reverse complement strand
AAATAAATTTTTACTCATAAGTCTTTAAAATTGGTCCAATATTATTTAAAATTTATAGTAGACACTATTTAAAGTGAAGAATTTTTATTTTATTTATAGTTTTTTAAAACTTGTTGTTTAGTAGATATAAGTATTATGGTTCAAATGTCTGAAAAAGAAATTAGAGAATTTCTACAAAAATTAGGATTAAAAATTGAAAACTGAATTAAGTTTTCTAATTTTTTGTCTATTTTTCCATTTGAAAGAATAATAAAAGATTATTTTTATATTTTTTTAAATAAGAATACTGATATGTTTTACGAAGGCACAACGGACACTGATATTATCAGTTTAATAATGTTTGATAGAGAAGTTAGTTCAAATTTATTAAAATGATTACTAATTTTTGAAACTAAATTCAAAAAGATAATTATTGAAAAATGAGTAGCAATGTCTAGATTAAGAATAGATAAAATATATCTTTTAAAAGAAGATGAATTTTTAAATTTAATTCCAGATATTAAAGAAACAAATTTAGATATTAAAAAATTTCGTTACTCTCTTTTTGAACATGTTTCAAATTCTGAATTCTTGCAAGAATATCATAGTTTAGAAGAAATTCCTATTGTTGATTTATCTTATTCATGAACTTTTGCTACAACAATAAATTTTTATAGAGTTGTTTCTGCTGAAGTAAAAAGAGAAATACTAGCAGAATTTAATATTCCATATGAATTTAAAGAATCTTTTCATAAAGCTTTAAATGTTTTATTAAAAATTAGAAATACAATTTCTCATAATCACATTATTTATAATTTCAAAACAAATTTATATAGACTAGAATTTAATAAAGTTTATAAATTTTTGTTTAAAGAAGACAATCAATTAAATCAACCAATTAATTTAAATCAAATTATGAGTTTAGTTGATTATTTATTAAATTGAAAACATTGTAAAAAAGAATTTGAAAATAAATTAAAAGATCTGAAAATTTTTAATAAAGCAAAAGAAAGTTTAATAAAACTTTTTTATGGACTTGAATATTAAGATATTCAATTTTTTATTTTTTATTAATAATGTTTAAAAGATGTTTTTCTAAGTTTTTAGGACCACTAATTGTGGGAATTGGTGCTTTTTTATTTTTTAATAGTTTTGGTCTAACAATTTTATAAGAAATATATTTGTTATTCACTAAACAAAACTTATAAATTTTTCCTACTAAAAAATACTCATTTAAATTAACTTTAAAATCAGAAATTTGTGATTCATTACAAACATATCTTTTATTTTTGTTTTCAGCTACTATGTAATTTGCATGAATTTCAATGATTTTACACTGAATTATTTTTTTGTTTTTAATCATAATATTTATATTTTAATACTATTATATAATTGCTTATGAATAATAAAAATGATACAAACAAAATAATTGAAGAAATAAAAGATGTAATTGATTCAATTAGATTTTACATAAATCAAGATGGTGGTGACTTAGAATTTGTCAGTTTTGATGAAAAAAAAGGAGAAGTAACAGTAAAAATTTTAGGTGAGTGTATTGGGTGTGCTTTAATTGATGTTACTTATAAAGAAGGTCTTGAAACAATATTAAAAAATGAAGTACAAGGAGTTAAATCAGTTTTGGTTACTGAATAAAAATTTTAAAAATTAAAGGAAAAATTATGGAAAAAAAGGAAAATAAAAATAATCGTTTTGCAAATTTAACAATTGATACTATCAGAGTTCTTGGGTGTGAAATGATTAATGAAGCAAATTCAGGTCATCCAGGAATAGTTTTAGGTGCTGCTCCAATTTTATATGCATTATTTAGAAATCATTTTGTAGCTAATCCAGAAAAATCTTTTTTAAATAGAGATAGATTTGTTATGAGTGCAGGACATGGAAGTGCCCTTTTGTATTCAGTTATGCATTTAGCAGGTTATGATATTTCTATTAGTGATCTTAAAAATTTTAGAAAAATTAATTCAAAAACTGCAGGTCATCCTGAAAATATTTTGGTTGATGGCATTGATGCTACCACAGGACCACTTGGACAAGGAATTGGTGTTGCTGTAGGAATGGCTATTGCAGAAACGAAAATGAATCAATTTTTCAAAAAATATAATTTGGTTAATTATTATACATATTGTTTATTTGGAGATGGTTGTTTTGAAGAAGGTGTTTCTTATGAGGCATTTTCAGTTGCAGCCAAATACAAATTAAATAAACTTATTTTTTTATATGATTCAAATGATGTTCAATTAGAAGGAAGAGTATCAGATAGCACAATAACAGATAAGAAAAAATATTTTGAATCACTTGGGTTAAATTATATAAAAGTAGCAAATGGAAATGATTTTGAAGCAATTAGCAAAGCAATTGAAGATGCTAAAAAATCAACAGACAAACCAACAGTTATAGAAATAAAAACAAAAATAGGTTTTGCATCTGCTGTTGAAGATTCTTGTAAAGCTCATGGATCACCATTATCTGAAGAACAAATCCAAGATTTAAAAAATAAATTAAATTATCATAATGATAAATTTGAAATTTCTAAAAATGCTTATTTAGATTTTGAACAATTTAAAAAAAGAGGATTGAAAGCAAAAGAAATTTTTGATGAAAAAGTAAAAAAAATAAAATCATCTGATGCAAGCAAATATAAAATTTTAGAAAATATTTTTAATAAAGAAATTTCTTTTGATAAAAAAGCATTTAATGATTATGAAAAGAAAAAAGACTCAACTAGAAATATTTCAAACTATGTGTTATCAAAAATTGCTGAAATTAATCCTTTGTTAACTTTTATATCCCCAGATATTTCAAGTTCAACAAAAGTTATTTACTCTAAAGGTGATTTTTATTCAAGTGAAAATAGACTTGGTATGAACATAAATTTAGGTGTAAGAGAATTTGCAATGGGAACAATTATCAATGGTATTTGTTCAACAGGATTAAAAGCAATTGGGTCAACTTTTTTACCTTTTTCTGATTATTGTAAAAATGCAATTAGATTATCTGCAATTTCAAAAAATCCTGGAGTTTTTGTTTTTAGTCATGATTCAATTGCTGTTGGTGAAGATGGACCTACTCATCAAGCTGTAGAGCAAATTTGAGGATTAAGATTGATTCCAAATCATTTTCTAATTAGACCTTGTAATTTGGATGAAACAATTAAAGCATTTGAATATGCTTTAACAAATACTGAAAGCGTTTTTTCAATAATAACTTCTAGACAGGAATTTAATTTACCAGAAGGTAATCCTGCCAAACTTTCAAGAGGTGCATATGCATTAAAATCTGATAGACAATCAATTGCTAATATTTTGGCTACAGGTAGTGAAGTTGCTTTAGCTTTAGAAGTAAATAATATTTTAAACACAAAGTATAATATTAAAACAAATGTCATTTCTGTTCCTTGTGTTGAATTATTTTTAAAACAAATTGATCAGTATGAAAAATCAGTTTTAGGTTCAAACTTAGGAGTTAATAGATCAGTTTCTTTGGAGTTTGGTATATCTTTACCATGAAGTAGATTTGCTGCAATAAGAATTGGTGTTAATCGTTATGGATATTCAGGAAGTTTTGAAAGTATTTGCAAAAAAATGAAGTTAACACCAGAAGATATTGCTGATAAAATTAAGTCTTCTTTACCACCACTTAAAAAAGATGAAATTATTAATATTGAAGGTAAATAAACATAAAAAAGGAAATTATTAGATTTCCTTTTTTTGTTTTAAGTGACTATTTATATATAATATTAAGTAGTTTATTTTAATAAATTTATAAAATTAAAAGGATGGTTCAATATATGGAAATGATGAAAAAAACAAAAATTATAGCTACTCTTGGTCCTTCTGTTACTGGAAAAATATTTTCTTTAGCAGAATTTGAAAAACCAGAAAATAAACCTGTAATTGAAGCTGCAAAAAAAAGATTAGCTAAATTGTTTGATTATGGTGTTAATGTTGTGAGATTTAATTTTTCACACGGAGATTATGAAGAGCAAATAATTAGATTAAAACTTGTTAGAGAAGTTGCGGAAGAAAAAAAATTAAACATTTCTACAATACTAGATACTAAGGGTCCAGAAATTCGTGTTAATAAATTAAAAAATAAAGAAATTGAAATTCCATCTGATACAAAAGTTATTATTCATTCAATTAATAAAATTGAAGGTGAAAACAATACTTTTTCTGTTACAGATTCAACTGGAACATACAACATGGCAAAGGATGTTAAAGTTGGTGATACCATTTTTGTTGATGATGGAAAATTAGATTTAGTTGTTGATTCAGTTGATGTTGAAAAGGGTGTTATTGAAGCAATTTCTAGAAATTCTTGAACTGTAAAAGAAAATAAAAGAATTAATTTACCAAATGCAAATTATTCAATTCCATTTATGTCTGAAAAAGATAAAAATGACATCATTTTTGCTATTAAAAATAATTTTGATTATATTGCTGCTTCATTTGTTAACTCACCAAGAGATGTAAGAGAAATTAAAAAAATTCTACAAGAAAATGGTGGTGAACACATTCAGATTATTTCAAAAATAGAAACAATGGCGGGGGTTAGATTACTTGATGAAATAATCGAAGAGTCTGATTCTGTTATGGTTGCTAGAGGAGATTTAGGACTTGAAGTTCCATATTATGATGTGCCAACTTTAGAAAAATATATTATTAAAGTTTGTAGACACAAAGGAAAAACTGTTATTGTTGCTACTCAAATGTTAGATTCTTTAGAAACAAAAATTCAACCAACAAGAGCAGAAGTTACAGATGTTTTTTTTGCTGTTGAAAGAGGAACTGATTGTACAATGTTATCTGGTGAAACAGCTAATGGATTATATCCAGAAAACACAGTAAATGTAATGTCTAAAATCAATATTTCTTCTGAAAACTTTTTTGATTATGGAAGAGCAATTGATGTTTATTTTAAAGAAACACCTTTTTATGAAGAAAAAGAAGGAAAATTAGCTAATAAAGTTGCTAGATTAGTTGCTCCAAAAAGAATAATTGATAATCAAGGTTTTCACTATTCATCAATTGTGGTTTTTGGCGATAACACAAGATTAGTTGAAGCTTTATCAAATATTAGATGTGCTGCTCCAATATTTTTTATTACTGATAAAAAAGAATATAAAACAAGATTTGGTTTAAACTATGGTGTATTTGTTAGAATTGTAGATAACATTGAAAAAGCAATTGAAAACAAACATGAAATAATTAAAGAAATAAATGATACACTACCCGAAATAAAAAGAACTGTAGTTATTGTTCATGATTCAATTGAAAGATAATTATTTTAAATAAAATATTAGGTTATTCCTAATATTTTTTATTTTTAGATTTTTTATTACTAAAAATAAAGTGTTAAGCAAAAATACTTAACAGATTTATAAAAAATTTTATATAATGTATTTTGTGATATTTTAATAGGAGTAATACATGGTAAAAATCAGACTAACAAGATTAGGTAGACACAAATTGCCTTATTTTAGAATGATTGCAATTGATTCAAGATCAAGAAGAGATGGAGCATATATTAAACAAGTTGGTACATATGAACCATTTAGCGGGAAAGTAACAATTAATGAGGATGATGTTTTGTTATTGTTAAATCAAGGTGCACAGCCAACTGATACTGTAAAAAATTTCTTAAAACAAAAAGGAATTTGAAAGAAATTTATGGATTCAAAATTAAACAATAAGAAAAATCAACCTAAATCTGAAAAGAAATCTACTAAAAAACCAAATACTAAACCAACAACTACAACTAAAAAATCAGAAAGTTCTTCAAAATCTAAAACTAAAAAATCTGTAAAAAAATAAAAAATGAAAATAACTGTCTTATCACTTTTTGAAAATTTTTATAATGAGTTTTTAAACACATCCATCATAAAAAAAGCGATTAATAAAAAATTAATTGATATTGAAATAATAAACTTTAGAAATTTTTCAAATGATAAACATTTAAAAGTAGATGATATTCCATATGGTGGTGGTCCTGGTATGGTATTAATGCTTCAACCGATTGTTGATGCAATTAATTATTATAAAAAAGCTAATAGTAAAATTATTTTATTAACCCCATCTGGTTCTGTATATAATCAGGAAATAGCATTTAAATTAAAAGATTACAGTCATCTTATTTTGATATGTGGTCATTATGAAGGATTTGATGAAAGAATTTTAAATTATATTGATTTACAAATATCAATAGGTGATTATATTTTAACAGGTGGCGAAATTGCAGCAATGGTTTTAATTGATTCAATTACTAGATTAATACCTGGTGTAATTTCTGCAAAAAGTTTAAAATGTGAATCATTTGAAAAAAATCTTTTAGATTTTCCAAATTATACAAAACCATATAATTTTAATGGTTATAAAATACCTGATGTGTTATTAAGTGGTGATCATAATAAAATATCAAAAAGTAGATTTAAGTGACAGTTAGAAAAAACTAAAAATAATAGAATAGATTTATTTAAAAAATATAAGAATAAATAAGGAGAAAGGTATGAGTGAAAAAATGACTAATGAACAAATTTTAAATTATGTTCAAAATAAGCAAATTAGAAAAGACATTCCTAATTTTAAAGCTGGTGATTCTGTTATTGTTCATAATAAAATTATTGAAAATAATAAAAGTAGAATTCAAAAATTTGAAGGTGTTGTAATCAGAAGAAGAGGAAGTGGAATTTCTGAAACTATGATTGTTAGAAAAGAAAGTTCAGGAGTTGGTGTTGAAAGAACTTTTCAATTACACTCTCCACAAATTGAAAAAATTGAAGTTATAAGATATGGTAAAGTAAGAAGAGCATTTTTATCTTATTTGAGAGATCGTTCAGGCAAATCTGCAAGAATTAAAGAGAGAAGGGTTTCTAAACAAAACTCTTCAACCAACAAAAAAACTACAACAACTAAAAAAACAACAAACAAAAAAAAATAGTTTAAAAAAACAGAAAGAAATTTCTGTTTTTTTTCCCTGAGTGAAATTTGAAGTGCAACACTATATTAGCACATTTAATATCCATAATTAAATAAATTATGGATATTTTTATTC
>JAIDMU010000259.1 GCA_029050415.1 Malacoplasma sp. | reverse complement strand
ATCAAAAGGTTAATTTCTTATTATAATATTACAAGGTAAAAAGACACCTTAATTTATAGATTTTTTGTAATTATTTAAAATAAAAAATCTATCATCAATAATAAATTATGAGGTAATTCATGAAAATTGGGAAAAATAAAGATTCAAAAAATGATAAAAAAAATGTTCAAGGTAGTTTAAACCAAGATTTTATTAGTAGTGGAATTTTGGAAGGAAATATTCAAAGAAATATCAATAGAGATGATTTTGAAACTGCTAAGAAGAAGTTCCTTAAAGAACTTTCTTCAAAGAAACGTAAAAGAAACAAAGTAGTTGCTGAAGAAATCTTAATTTATTTTGATAGATTTGCTCTTACAAATGAAGAATACTCAGAAATTTTTAACTGACTTGATGATAATGGAATTGAAATCGATAGAAACCCTTTTGCATCAAATAATAAAGAAGATTTACAAGAACTTAAATCAAATGTTGCAAGTAAAATTGATTATATTGTGAGTGATGTTAATACACCAGTAAGTTCTACAAGAGATAAAGTAGATGATGGAATTAAATCCTTTTTAAATGTTTTAGGATCATCAAAAATGCTAACTTCTCAAGAAGAACAAGAGATTGGCAAGATGCTAGATAGCAAAGACCCAACTATTAGAGAATATGCAATTAATCAATTAATGACTTCAAATCTAAGATTAGTTACTTCAATTGCAAAAAAATATTTAAATAGAGGTTTGGATTTAGAAGATTTATTACAAGAAGGTTCTTTAGGTTTAATGAAGGCTATTACAAAATTTGATTATAAATTAGGTAATAAATTTTCAACTTATGCAACCTGATGAATTAGACAAGCTATTACTAGGGCAATAGCTGATCAAGCAAGAACTATTAGAATTCCAGTTCATATGGTAGAAACAATTAATAAATTATCAAAAGCAGAAAGACAGTTAATGCAAGAATATGGAAGAGATCCCACTCCTGAAGAACTAGCTGATGCAATGGGAGGAACTGCTGCTGGATTTACTCCTAAAAAAATTCTTAATATTAAAAAATTAAATATAGATCCTGTGTCTTTAGATAAACCAGTTGGTAAAGATGAAGAATCAAAATTTGTTGATTTTGTTAGAGATAATGACACTTTAAATCCTGAACAATTTACTGAAAAAGAATTAATGGGTGAACACATTGATGATATTTTAAGAAAATTTTTACAAGAAAAAGAAGAAGATATTATTAGAATGAGATATGGATTGCCACCTTATTCTCACCCAATGACTTTGGAAGAGGTTGGTAAAAAATATTATATTACTAGAGAAAGAGTTAGACAAATTGAAGCAAAAGCTCTTCGTAAAATTAAACACCCTTCAAAATCAGGAATTTTAAAAGGTTTTAATGAAAATAGTGATAACTAAGCGAATTAGAGAAATTGCTAATTTAATTAATAATGCAAAGATTGTAGTTGATGTTGGTTCTGACCATGCTCAGCTTTCAATCTTTTTAATTTCTGAAAATCGAAGTGACGTAGTTTATAATTTAGAAAAAAATGAAAAACCTTTTTTAAATTCAGTAAATAATACAAAAAAGTATGTTAATAAAATTTTTAATATAAACTCAGATGGTTTTGAAAAATTTGATAAATCTTTAGAAATTGATTATTGCACTATATCAGGAA
>JAIDMU010000258.1 GCA_029050415.1 Malacoplasma sp. | reverse complement strand
ATATTATTAATATCTAGTTTTTCTAAATTTTTATTATTAATCAAAATATTTCCTAGTAATAAATTAATACAAATATTTTAAATAACTTTTTAAAAATTAAAACAAAAAATAATTTTCACAATTTTATTAAATGCATCTTTACAGTGCTTAGTTTTATTTATATGGTATTTTAAATTAAATAAAATAATGCTTAGTATTGATTTTTTGTTCTTGATATGGGAAAATAAAATCCCAAATATTAAAAAGAGTTTACAAAAAAGATTTATAACAAAAGTATAAAAAAATAAATTTTTATGTTTTAAACTATCTTTAAGTAAATATATAAGGAGTAAAATTATGAGTACAAAAAAGAAAATTTTAATAACTGCTGGTATTGGTACTGCTGCAGTTGTTGCAGGTGTTTCTCCTGCAATTGTATCTGCTACAAACACTCAATCATCTAGCATTAATGTTAATCCAAATAATCCTTCCAATCCAGTTGACCCAAATAATCCAACTAATCCTGATAATCCAAATGTTGATGATCCTGTTGATGTTGCAAATCTAGCAACTATTCCAACTAATGATGAATTTGTTTATAGTATTGATCATTTTAATTCTTTACCAGATTTTTTACTTGATCAATATTTACAAAAATTATTTGCTGAAACAAATTTTTTTGAAGAATATAAAGATTCATTTAAAAATAGTAGTGAATATAGTAATGTAGTTGTTACTTACAAAAAAGATTCAGTTAATGAAGTAAATAAAACATTTGAACTTTTAGTAACTCCAGTTAGTGGAAAAACTTGATCTAATAAAACTAACGATGCTAAAACAGTTGTTGTAAATATCAAAAATATTGAAGATTTAGATGCTGAAGCACCTAGTAGTGATGTTGTTGTTTCTTATAACAGAAAAATTGATGGTACTTTCTTTAAAAATAATGCAGATTTAAACAAATATCTATATGAGTTATTTTTAGAAGATCAATCTGAATATTTTTCTGTTCCAGAAGGTAATTTAAATTTTAAAAATGTTAATATTAGTTATTTTCTTCAAACAGCAGATTTAAGTAATAAAACTTTTAAAGTTTCTGTTTCACCACAAGATAAACACAATTGAAATGAATCACTTAAATATTCAAATTCTGTAACATTTACAGTTAAAATGACAAATTTCGTTAAACAAAATGATGCTGAAGCCCCTAAAGAAAACACTGTTGCATTATTTAATAAATTAGTTGATGGTACAAAAATAAAAACAAACAATGATTTAAATACTTATTTAAAAAATTTATTTTCAACAGATCAATCTGCTAATTTAGCTGATGCAGAAGGTAATTCAGTTTTTAAAAATGTTAAAATTATCTATTATGATAATTCTGCAAATTTAGAAAATAAAACATTTAAAATCCTTGTTTATCCAAAAGATGGACATACTTGAATTGATTCTCTTGCAAATTTGCCAGGTTCATTTTTTCTTCAAGTAAAAATTAATAACTTTACAGTTGCTGGTATTAGAGATTCATTAACTCCAAGAACTGCTGCATCTTTTACTAAACCAGTTTTAAGTACTAATTTCAGTAGTAATGCGGATTTAAATAACTATTTAGCAAATGCTTTTAAAACAGATCAATTATCAAATTTAGTAGCTACAGCAACTGACTATAC
>JAIDMU010000257.1 GCA_029050415.1 Malacoplasma sp. | reverse complement strand
TTCTATTTGTTTAAAATAAGAAATTGATTCATTAATTTTTTCTTTTAAGCAAGTAATATATTTAATTTTAAAATCTTGTAAAATTTTATTTTTTCTTCTAATGAATTCAGAAAATAAATATTTACTAACACTATTTAATTCTTTTCATTTTTTATAAGCATCAATTCATAAACTTTTATTAATTGCTAAAGGTTCAGAAATTAATTGCAAAATATTTTTAGTTGGGTTCAAAGATGCCATTGGATCTTGGAAAATCATTTGAACATTTTTATGCAATCATTTTTTTGCACTTCTAGTTAATCTTTTATTAGAAATTAAATTGTTTTGAATTTCAATTTTTCCACCTGTTGGTTGATAAAGTTTAATAATACATTTACCAGTAGTAGACTTACCACTACCTGACTCACCAATAATTCCAAAAAAATCCCCTTCATTAACTGAAAAACTTATATTATCTAAAGCTTTAAAATACAAACCTCTTACTTTAAATAACATATCTAAATTTTCAACATCTAATAAAGGACGTTTATTAGAGACATTTTTTTGAACTATATTTTCATCTTTCGAAACAGAAACTGGTTTAGAAACTAAAGACTTTTTTGCATTAGAATTAGAAATTTTTTTAGTAACTGAGTTACTTTTTTTTACTTCATTTTTACTCTTTTCTTTTTTTATTTCTTTTTTTAAATTGCTCATTTTTTAATTCCTTTTTATATTTTTATTTTTCTAATTCTTTTTTGTTCTTTTTTTGTTTTACATAAATTTCAAAAGATTTTTTAGATATATTAATTTTTTCTTTTACTTCATCAGGCAACTCAATTTTTGGAGCTTTAGGATGAAGCAATCAAGTTGCTGCTTTATGTGTTTCACTAACTTCAAATAAAGGTGGTTGCTTTTCAAAATCTAAAGCTATTGCGTATTTATTTCTAGGTGCAAATGCATCTCCTTTAGGAGGAGTAATTAAATTTGGTGGGGTTCCAGCAATAGGTTCTAATTTCTGATTATCAACATTGCTGTCTGGAATTGAAGCAAGTAAGGCTCAAGTATATGGATGTAAGGGATTGGTAAAAATTTCTTCTGTTAAACCCTGTTCTACAATTTTTCCAGCATACATTACATAAATATAATCACAGAAATTAGCAACTAATGCAATGTTATGTGAAATAAAAATAACTGTAATTCCATAAACTTCTCTTAATTGCTTAATTAAACTTAAAACTTTAGCTTGAACAGTAACATCAAGTGCAGTTGTTGGTTCATCAGCAATTATAATATCTGGTTTTGTTGCAACAGCAATTGCAATCACAATTCTTTGTCTCATTCCACCTGAAAATTCATGTGGATAAGAATTTAATCTTGATTCAACATTTTCAATTCCAATAAATTTTAAAATTTCAATTACTTTATTTTTAGCATTTACTCTTTTAGTGTTATTTTTATATTCTTCTTTTGCTTTTGCAATTATTTCATCATGTTTTTTAATTAAATTATTAATTGTTTCTAAATGCTTGTTTTGAGCATCTAATAATAATTCATCATGTTTTTCTAAAGTAATTTTTGAACTTTCTAAATCTTTTTTTAGATTATTTTTAAAATTTTGAAATAATCATTTTTCTTGATCAATTTCATTTTTTTTATTATTTTTAATTTGGTTAAAACGGCTTTTTTCAGAAACATAAACAGCTTCTAATACTTGTTTTCCAATTGTTTTAGTAGGATTTAAAGACATTAAAGGGTCTTGTGGTATATAAGCAACATAAGTACCTCTAATACTTGGTCATGTTTTTCTTTGTACTTTTAAAATATCAATTCCAGCTAAATTTAAATTTTCTGCTTCTGTAGATGCACCATCATTAAAACCAATCAAAGATTTTACACAAACTGATTTACCACTACCAGATTCACCAACTATTCCTATAATTTGCCCTTTGTATACAGAAATATCTACACCTCTAACTGCTTGCAACAAACCATCTTTAACTTTAAAATTAACTTTCAAATCTTTAATTTTTATGATTTGATCTTTTGCTAATTTTTTGTCTTCATCATGGATAAAATGTTTAAATTTCAAAGACATAATATTATCTTCCTATTACCCGTGGGTCAATTGCATCATTTAAAGCATTGGCAATAATTTGTGCAGAAATTGTAAATAAAGCAAACACAAAAATTGGTGATACCATTTCTGGAATATTTGAAATAGTTTGAGCATTTGTTAACATAACTCCAAGACCAATATTTGAAGGCGGTTTTAATCCTAAGAAAGAAAGTGTAGCTTCATAGAAAATAACAGTTGGAATTAAGTTTACAAAAATAACTGATATTCTTCCAGCAATAACTGGAATCATGTGTAAGAAAATAACTCTAGCTTGACTTCCACCTAAAGTTTTTGTTGCTTGAACATATTCAACATCTTTTGTTTTCATAATGTATGTTCTAGTAGCAATAGCTGGAGAGAATCATAAAATAAATAATAAAGATAATCCTACTGTAACACTATCTAATGTTACTGCTGTTTCATCACTTCCGCCTTTAAGAACAACTCCTAAAATCAATAATCAAACAATTGATGGTACTCCACTAATTATTTCTACAAAACGCATCATTACAGTATCAAGTGCTTTACCTACAAATGCTCCTGCAATTGATCCATAAACAACACCAATGATTACAGATAAAATAGAAACTCAAAAAGCTAATAATAAAGACATCCCAACAGAAGTTCAAAGTTTATTTCAAATATCTACCCCACTTCCATCAGTTCCTAAAATTGGATACACATTTTTAAGTTCTTCTATCTTGTATGGAGAATAAGTTGCTGATCACATATGTGTTAAATAATCATATTCTTTGCTTACTAATACTCCCTCTCCTGCGTTTTCATAACGATTTATCATATCTATAGATAAAAGATGTTTAGTAACAGTAGGTAATTGACCATGTAAACGAGGAGGTAAATCTTTAATTCATTCATTAGATTTAATTCCTGCAATATAACCTGTTGCAGTATAACCTAATGAATTTGAAATAATAGGAGCAAAAATTGCTAAAAGAATAATTAAAACAAAAAATACCAAAAAAACTAAAGCTCATCTGTTGGCAGCAAATCTTTTAATAATATCTATTAAATATTTGCTTGGCTTACCAACTACTTGATCAGTTCTATTTAATTTATAAATATCAACTCTTTCAAAATCTTTTTCAGTAACTTCAAAGTCAAGTTTTGGCATATTCAAAATTTTAATATTTTTATTATTTGAACTCATACTAAACTCCTCCTGTTACTATTTCTGGTTTAATTTTTAAAATATCTTTACCAATTATTAAATACTTTACTTCAAGACCAATGTTATAAGAATTTCTAAGTTGATCATTTATAGTAACTGTTTTCTTTTTATAATCAATTACATTAAGTTCTTTTAAACTAAAAAATAAACTATCAGAATTATTTACTCATAAATGTAAATCATTTTTTACAAGTGCTTTTTTTCATCTATTTCTTCAAGATAATCTATAAACACTTGATTTTGCAAGATTATAAATAGAAGTTTGTGAAGATTCAGCAATTTTAATTCTTGGGTCAATAAATGTAAATGAAATATCTAAAGCTAAAACAATCAAGTTATATAAAAGTGATAAAAAGAAAGTTTGAAACATCACAATATAAAATTGGTTAGAAAGAATTGCTCAATAAAGCATATTTCCCATACCTTGAATACCAAAAATTGTTTCAATAGCAATTGATCCAGTTATGATTGACAAGAAACTAGGACCCAAAATTGATAATGCTGGAATCAAAGAATTTCTAATTCCATGTCTAATAATAATTTGATATCTTTTTAATCCCTTAGACATTGCAGTCTTTATATAATCTTGACTTAATACTTCAACTAATTCATTTCTCACATAATAAGTTAGTGTAGAAGCTAATCCAAAAGTTAAAGCTAAAATAGGCATAATTGATGAAGTTATTAATTCTTGAATATTAAAATTATCATTATCAAAATTAATAAATACTTGTGGTAAATTCAAAGCACCTGCAAGTTTCAACAATAAAATACCAATAATAAAACTTGGAACACTTATAAGAATTACTGAAAAAACATTAATGAGTGTATCCTGCCACTTACCCCGATATACTGCTGAAATTATTCCAAAAGTAAAACCAATTATAATAGCAACAATATATGAGATTATTCCTATATATAGTGTATTTGGTGCATACTGAAAAAATTTAGTTAATAACGGTGTGCCTTGTTGTTGAAAAACCTCACCAAAAAGTTGACCATTTACAGGATCAAAAAAAGTTTTTCAGTAATTAAAATACCTAACAATAATAGGATCTAGAAAACCCATTGCAGCTAACTTTGCTTCATAGACTTCTGTAGATTCGTTTTTTGCTTTTGCAATTGGATAAACTTTTAAACAAGCCATCAACAAAAAAACTAAACTCATAACTATAAACAAAGCAAGAATTGCAAAAAGTAATCTTTTTACTACATACTTAAACATTTTATTTCCTTTGTTTTTTTATAATTTATTATTATATTTTTATTTACAGTAAATTAATTAACAAATCTAATTTTTAAAATTCTATAATTTAAAAATTTAATAAAGGCAGATTTATAAAATTAATAACATTAAAAAAGAGAGTATGTGGTTTTCATACTCCCTTTATACACAAACAATACTTAAAATAATTCTATCTATATTTATTTATATTTATCTATATATACCAGTTCAGTTCAAATACTATATTTTATAAATGAACTTAGGAAGTATTAATTAAAAATCCTCTTTGATGAAATAATCTTATTGGGTGTGTTTGAAACACGTTTTCTTGTTTGATATCTTTTTGATTGAATACAAAAAAATAAACATTGAATGTTTACTGATGTTTTAATAATAGTTTGTAATTCTTTTGTATTCATATAAATCTACCTTATTTATTTTTATACCACAATTAGCACTTTTTAAACTATTAAATTAAAAAAGTACTAAATATCAAAATAAGCAATTTTAAATAAAATATGTATTTATTCAATTTAGATTTTAAAATTTAATAGAAAAATATTTATGGATTTATGAAAATAGATTTTAAAAAAATTAAAAGACAAATAAGTAATAGATTTTTTAACCCCATTATTTTTAGAAGAGAAAAAATTCAAAAAATATCAAAAAAAGTTCTTTTAAACAAACCTGCAATTAATTTTAAAAATTTATGAATTGATGGAGTAAAAACTGATATTAAAGTTATGCATATAAAAAATAAAGAAGATCTTGAAAATTATGTTGCTGGATGAATCAATATGAAAAAAGATGAAATTTATCTTTGTAATTATCAAATTCCAATAGAATCTTTTTTATTTAATAGTAAGTTTGAAATAATTCTTACAAATATTGAATGAAAAATTTTTCAAATATTTGAAAATGTTAATCCAGAAGAAAAAAAGGTTTTTAATTTTAAAAAAAGAAATAAAGTTGCATATTATTGAATTGCAAAACAAGGTTTTTGTAAATTTAACAACATTCAAATAAATAGCAAAATTTCAACAAATTATAGATATTCAGATTTAAATTTTGATTTTAGTTTTTAAAAAAATTTAACAAACAAAAAAGAACCTAAGTGGTTCTTTTATAATTTTAATATTTTGTAAATACTAATGAAAAATCTATAGAATAATTTGCACTATTTCCTTCTCAAATTTTTCCTTCGCTTAATTTTGAAGTTAATGAAATATAAGTAACATTATTTTCTGCATCAGTGTGAACAGAAAGCTTAGTTGTGATTTCAGGTAAACTAATACTATCTGCTATAACATCACTTACATTAAGATTTAAATTACTTCCAACATTTCCATATGTTGCATATTTTATAAATGTTTCAAAACCTTCTTTACTATTATAAGAATTAGCAGTATAAATTTTTGTTTTTGATGAATCAAAACTACTATTAGTTTCAATAAGATTAACTTTTAAATCATTTTGAACTTCATCAAGGCTTTTAATTGTTTCATATAAATAACCACTAAAGATTAATATATTTGTATTATTATTTACAGTATATTTAAAATTCCCTAATTCATCCTTTTGGTTTTTTATTAAATCTGATACTTTAGATTGCTGATTATCATAACTAATATTATCACTATTATCATAGTTATCACTGTTGCTGCTAGTCCCACATGACACCAAAACAATTGGAGTTAAAACAATAGTAGGAACACCAAAAAGTGCACTTACTAATAATAATTTTTTTCTAATTTTCATTGAAATCCTCACAAATATAATTATTTGTACCTATAATTTTACAAGAAACCAATAAAAATTTTTTTAATTAAAATTTTTAAATTCATTGCTATAAATAAAAAAAATTACCCAGTTTTTAAATAACAACAAAAACTTAATAAATAAACTGAATAACTAATTTGTATAATTTTTACTATTGTTTAATATTTTGATTTGAATTATCTAATTTCTTTTTTTTAATATAATCACTAACACCAAAATATAAACATATTACATAGCAAATGAATGCAACGCCCATTAAAACATGTGGAATTGCTGTTAAAGCTGCTGGAACTGTATAATATGGTGTTGTATTATAAACAACAAATTCATAAAATCCATCATTTTTTGAAGTTGTATTTGGATCTGCATTTGTTTTGACATGTACTAACTCATAATCAATATTAAAAACTCAATCCAATCCCCGAATCATCATAAAAATAATTACTAACAATAAAGCAAAGTTATAAAGAATAAAAGATGATAGAAAAAGTTTCTTCTTTTTAGATATTGAAAAAACCTTTTCAAAAAGTATCAAAATCAAATTTACTACAAATCCTAAAACTAATGTATGAACATGTAGCACAGATAATTGAGTGTGATAAAAATGTGGATTTGCAACATAAATTCTTTCATCAAAAACAGCATAAGCTGGTGTTAAATTACCAGTTAATGGATCAAATTTTGCACTTCCTCCAAATAAAAAAAAGAAATCATAAAATATTCCAAGCATTAATCCAATTGCTAACCAAAATGTAGCAGCAATCAAAATTCAGATAATAGGTTGTTTGATGATTTGTTTAAAATTCTTTTTTTCTTTTTTCATAAAATACTCTTTTCAATAATAAATAT
>JAIDMU010000256.1 GCA_029050415.1 Malacoplasma sp. | reverse complement strand
ATATAAAGCTATAAAAGAATCTTATGATGTTAATCTTTGAGATTACTATTATGGTGAATTTAAATTAGTAGAAAAAGAAATTAATTATTTTATAAAAAATCTTAAAAAATTTAGAACTGCAAAAGATTATTCTAATAATTTTGTAAATAAGTTTTTTAACAGAAGTAAATCATTTCATCATCCATATGGTTCATGCTTATTTTTGCTAAATCAAGCAGCACCTATTTCTAAAACTATTGTTTTATTAATAGGAGCATTAGCCTGTGGTAATTCACTGTTTGTTAAACTCCCACACTATACAAGTGAAATTAGTAAATTAATTAAATGTATTTTCAAAGAAATTTTTAATGATAATTTTATTTATTTTATTAATGACCATATTTCTGAAAATGATTTGAAAGCAATTTATGATTTTAATTTTGATTTAGTGTTTTATAGTGGGAATTTAAGTAATGCCAAAACAATAATGAGAATTTTCTCTTACCGTTTAACTAAAGTTGTTTTAGATATTAATAATAAAAATCCTGTTATTTTGGATGAAACAGCAGATTTAGAAAAAGCATCAAAACAAATTATTTGATCAAAAATGATGTTTGCTGGTCTTACAAGTTTTTCTCCAAGTTTTTTAGTTATTCATGAATCAATAATTCAAGTTTTTTTAAAACATTTAAAAATTGAATATGATGTTCAATTTGGTAAAGGTGATAAATGAAGTAATATTGCTAAAATAGACACCCAAAAAAATTATGATAATATAGTTTCTATATATAATAAATCACTTACAAAAGCTCGAGTTATTTTTGGTGGTTCTTTTGATAATAAACAAAGAAAAATGGAACTAACACTAGTTCAAGTTGATGATTTAAAATCTGCTTTACTTTCACAAGATATTAACTCTCCTATTTTACCAGTTGTTATTTTTAATAGTTTTTCTGATATTGCTGGCATAGTTAAGCATAATGATTATCCTTCATGCATTTATTTTTTTAGTAAAAATAAAAAAAGAATTCAAAACTTATCAAGTAATTTAGAATCAAGATATTTTTATATCAATAGTATTAATATGCCTTTTTTAAAAGGGTTTCCTTTTGGCGGGATAAAAAGTTCAGGAAGTTACTTATATTCTAGAAAAGAATCAATT
>JAIDMU010000255.1 GCA_029050415.1 Malacoplasma sp. | reverse complement strand
GTCGTAAGATAGTCGGCAGAGTCAGATGTGTATTAGAGACTGATTGTTCACCACTTAAAAATGAATCAATATTTTGCAAAGTAGTTGTTGCAATGCTTGTTAGTGCTTCATAAGTGAAATATGCTTGGTGTGAACTTACAATTACATTTTTAAAAGATAATAATCTAGATAAAACATCATCTTTTAAAACTTTATTTGAATGATCATAATAGAAGTATTCACTTTCATTTTCATAAACATCTAAAGCAGCAGCACCAATTTTGCCACTTTTTATCCCCTCTATTAAATCTAAAGAATTTACTAAAGGTCCTCTTCCTGTATTTACTAATAAAACACCATTTTTCATTTTGCTAATACTGTCTTTGTTAATAATGTATTTAGTTCCATCGTTTAAAGGACAATGCAAAGAAATGATGTCAGATTTAGATCAAATAGTTTCAAGATCTGTGTAAATAACATTATATTTCTTTGCAAATTCTTCATCTTTAACTACATCATAAGCTAAAACTCTTAAATCAAATCCAGATAATAATTTAATTAACACTTTTGCTATTTTTCCAGTTCCAATAATTCCAACTGTTTTTTGGTGCATATCAAAACCTAATAGTCCATTGATACTAAAATTTGATTCTTTAGTTCTGTTGTTTGCAATAGTTATTTTTCTATTTAAAGCAATCATCATTCCTAAAGCAAATTCAGCAATTGCATGTGGTGAATAAGCTGGAACTCTAACTACTTTAATTCCTTTGTTTTTAGCAGCAACTAAATCAACATTATTAAAACCAGCACATCTTAATGCTATTAATCTAGTTCCACCATTATATAATTTGTCTATTACTTCTTTATTAACTTGGTCATTTACAAAAACACAAACTATTTTTGCTCCTTTTGCTAAATCAGCAGATTCACTTGTCAATTTAACTTTAAAATAGTTGATTTGACATTGATATCTAGCATTAACTTTATTTTTATCAAGAAAATATTTGTCATATTCTTGAGTACTAAAAACTGCAATAGTTTCCATAAAACACTCCTTAAAATCTTATTCATAATTATTTTAAAC
>JAIDMU010000254.1 GCA_029050415.1 Malacoplasma sp. | reverse complement strand
ATTAAGACCCGCGGGTCTTTTTTTTTTTTTTTTTTAAAAAAAAAAAAAAAAAAAAATTTTTTTTTTTTTTTTTTTAGAAAAACAAAATAAATAATTTTTAGAAAAATTAAATAATTATAAATTACAAGATATAAAAGAGTTTAAAAAATTAAGTGGTGGATTTACAAATTTTTGCTACTATATAAAAACATTAAATGGTAAAGAATTTTTTGTTAGAATTGGTAGTCATAAAATTGATAGAACTAATGAATATAGTTATCTTTGTGCATCAAAAAAAATAAAAAAATATTTATATTATGATTTTTCTTCTGGTGATGCAATTAAAAAATGAGAAAAAGGACGTGATCTTACTTTTGAAGAATGTTTAATACAAAAAAACTTTATTGGAATAGTTAAAGAAATTAAAAAAATTCAAAAAATAAAATTACATAAAGTTTTAAAAATTAAAGTTAGAAATTTTTATCAATTTTTTACAATCACAAAAATAGATAAAAAGTATTTAAATAAATATAAACAAATAATTGAAAAATATAAAAATCTTGATTTAGTTGTTAGTCATAATGATATAAGACCATCAAATATATTAATTAACAAAAATAAAATCAATATTATTGATTTTGAATGATGTACTTTAAACAATAAATACTGAGACTTTGCTAATATTGTTAGAGAGTTAGATTACCCTTTAAATGAAGTAGAAATTATTTTTAAAAAATACTTTAAAAACCTTGATTTTGACATTTTTAAAGAAATTTTGTTTGCAGCTACTTGTTTTGGTGTTCAGTGATCTTTTTCTGTAAAAGAAAGTAAAGATTTAATAAAATATCGGAATAGTGTTATAAAAATTTTAGAAAAATATTATAAATTATTTTTTGAATCATAATTTTATTCAGAAAGACTTTTTATTTTTCTAACAATATGATTAATTCCACTTTTACTAATAGTGATGTTATATTTTTCTTTGAAAAGTAAAACTAAATCATTTAAAGAAGAATCTGGAAATTTTAATTTTAGTTCACAATATATTTTTTCTTTTTCAGATAAATTATTATAGAAATTATTTGATTTAATGTATTCAATATTGTGAATTTGACTTCTACTTGCAATAATAGATTTTTTAAGGTTAGATATATCTAAATTATTTAATCTACTAATTTGGTTTGTATAGTCTCTTGAGATTCGTTTTTCTTCAAACTCAAACATACTTTCGTTTGCACCCAAAAGTTTTAAAATATCAGAAATAGATTCTGATTTTTTAACATATAAAATATTTGATTTTTTTCTGGTTAGAACTGAAAAAGGAATATTCAATTTTTTAAACACTTTTTTTACTATTTTTAAAACAGATATATTGTTTATTTTCATTTCAAAATGATAGTTGCTACTATTTGGATTATTAATGCTTCCGCTGTGCAAAAATAAGCCTGCTATAAAATTACTTCTAACTTTTTTTGATATTAGTCAGTTTCATGGATCAGATTCTAGAAAAAGATCATTTTTTATAAAATTAATTCCTTTAACAAAAGAGATGTGAAAAAATTTTGAATTATTATTTAATTCACTTTTTTCAAATTTTATATTTTTGTTATTTGCATAAAGATCATTTAAAATAGAAAATATAAATTTAGTAATTAAAAAACTTTTATTTTTTAAATCAATTTCAATACTTTGGTTGCTAATTGAAAAAAAATGACTATTTTTTAAAAAAGCAGAAAGAATTGATTTTTTTTGATCTTTATCATATGAATTTTTACACAATTCTTCTTTTACAATTTGAGTAAATGTCATTTTATTTTCCTTATTTAAATGTTAATTATCAACTAATTAAAAAATAACCAAATCTTTGGTTATTTTTTAATCACTTAATATAGTTATATTAGTTTTTCTGCTTGCATTACTTTTTTTATTTCATCTATAGCTTCTTGTTCATCATTACCTTCTGTAACTATTTCTATTGATGAACCTTGTTTTGCAGAAAGAGCCATTAAATTTATAACAGATTTTGCATTACCTTTTTTTTCACCATTTATAAAAGTTACAGTTGATTGAAATTTACTTGCTGTATTTGAAATCATAGAAGCTGGTCTTGCATGGATTCCAATTGGATCAATAATTTTAACAGTTATTGATTTCATAAAAACTCCTAAATATTATTTTATTTTCTTTACTTATTATATGATAAATATAAGTTTAAATTTGAAATAAAGTATTAAGATTTGTTTATTTAATTAATTAAAAAATAGTGAAACATTTTTATATTTATTTTTTTTATAATTTTTAAATTTTGAAAAGATTAAAAATAAATAATATAATAGTTATCAGAGTTTTTAATTAAATTTGGAGGATTATATAAATTATGAAAATAGCAATTAATGGTTTTGGGCGTATTGGTAGATTAGCCCTAAGAAGAATTTTAGATGTATGCAAAGATGTTGAAATCGTTGCAATAAATGATTTAACTGATGCAAAAACTCTAGCACATTTATTTAAATATGATACAGCTCACAGACAATTTAAAGGGAATGTATCAGCAGATGGGAATTTTTTAGTTGTTGATAACAGAAGAATTCCAATTTTAGCTGAAAAAGATCCAGCTGCTTTACCATGAGCAAGTTTGAATGTTGATGTTGTTGTTGAATCAACTGGTAGATTTGTTGATGAAGAAGGTGCTTCAAAGCATTTAAAAGCAGGGGCAAAAAAAGTTTTAATTTCAGCACCTGCAAAAGGAAACATTCCAACTGTAGTTTATAATGTTAACCATAACACTTTAAGAGCAACAGATAAAATTGTTTCTGCAGCTTCATGTACAACAAATGCACTTGCACCAATTGCACACGTATTGAGCAAAGAATTTGGTGTTAAATGAGGATTTATGAACACTATTCATGCATATACTGCTGATCAAAGATTACAAGATGCTCCTCACTCTGATTTAAGAAGAGCAAGAGCAGCAGCAGTTTCTATGGTACCTACTTCAACAGGAGCTGCTAAAGCAATTGGTTTAGTTTTACCTGAACTTAATAAAAAAATGCATGGTGTAGCAGTTAGAGTTCCAACTATTACTGGTTCTCTAGTTGATTTAACTGTTGAATTAGAAAAAAATGCTACTATTGAAGAAATTCATAGTGCAATGAAAAAAGCTTCTGAAACTAATTTAAAAGATACTTTACAATACTGTGAAGATCCAATTGTTTCTTCAGATATTATTGGTAATACACATGGTTCAATTTTTGACCCTGGATTATCAATGGAACTAACTACAGATGGTAGAAAAACTTTCAAATTATTTACTTGATATGACAATGAATATTCTTATGTTTCACAATTTGTAAGAGTATTACAATATTTGGGTAATCTTAGATAATAAATAATGAAGAGTTAGATTATGGAATATAACAAAAAAATAATAACTGACTTAAACAATTTAGAAGGTAAAAAAGTTATTTTAAGATGTGATTTTAATGTACCTTTAGATAAACAGACTTTAGAAATAACTGATTACACAAGAATTGATGCTGCTTTAAAAACAATTAATTATTTAATTGATAAGAAAGCAAAAGTAATTATTCTTTCTCACCTTTCTAGAATTAAATCAATTGATGATATTAAGTCAGGAAAGAAAAGTTTAATTCCAGTTTTTAATGCATTAAAAAAGAAATTACCAAATGTAAAAATCGTTTTTGAAAAAAATAATACTGATCCATTACTTTTTCAAAAAATTAATAATATGGAAAATGGTTCTATTATGCTTCTTGAAAATACAAGATATAATGATGTAAATGAAAAGGGAGAAGTTGTTAAATTAGAATCAAAAAATGATTCTCAATTAGGAAAATTTTGAGCATCTTTGGGAGATATTTTTATAAATGATGCATTTGGAACATCTCATAGATCTCATGCTTCAAATGTTGGAATTAGTCAAAATATAGGTGAATCAGCTTTAGGGTTTTTAGTTAATGATGAATTGGTAAAATTATCAAAAGCTATTAATAATCCACAAAAACCAGTAATTGCAATTTTTGGAGGTGCAAAAGTGTCTGATAAAATTCCTTCAATAAAAAACATTGGAAAGTTTGCTGATAAGATTTTAATTGGTGGTGGAATGGCTTATACTTTTTTAAAAGCACAAGGCTATGAAATAGGTATATCTTTATTTGAGGCTGATCAATTAGAATTGACTAAACAACTGTTAGTTGAATTTAAAGACAAAATAGTGTTACCAGTTGATGCTGTTATGGCAAAAACAATTGATGATACAGGTGGTCAAACTTATGATGTAGGTGAGTTTAATCCAGAACTTGAAGGTGTTGATTTAGGTGAAAAATCAATTCATAAATTTAAAGAAATTTTAAAAACAGCAAAAACAATTATTTGAAATGGTCCATTAGGAGTTTTTGAAAATAAAGCATTTAGTAAAGGAACATTAGAAATTTGTAAATACATTGCTGAAATTACTAAATCAAACAATTGTTATTCTGTAATTGGCGGAGGAGATTCAGCAGCAGCTGCAGTTAAATTTGGAGTTTCTAAAGAATTTTCACATATTTCTACAGGTGGTGGAGCTTCATTGGAATTTTTTTCAGGAAAAGTTTTACCAGGAATAGATTGTATTAAAAACAAAAACTAGTAGATAGTTTTTATTTGAAAAAAAGAGTAGTTTAAAAGCTACTCTTTTTTTTCAAAAATTTAAAATAGTTTATTTAATAATATTTTAAAATTATATTAAGCAAAAAACATTGGAAATTGAAAATATGAAAAAATTAACAACTAATGAAATTAGAAAAATGTGATTAGATTTTTTTAAGAGTAAAAATCATTTAGAAATTGAGTCAAAATCTTTGATTCCTAAAAATGATGATTCCTTACTTTGAATTAACTCTGGAGTTGCAACTTTAAAAAACTATTTTTCTGGTAAAGAAAATCCACCTTCTAAAAGATTAACTAACAGTCAAAAATGTCTAAGAACAAATGATATAGAAAATGTTGGTCTTACTTCTAGACACCACACATTTTTTGAAATGCTTGGTAATTTTTCAATAGGTGATTATTTTAGAAAAGAAGCAATAGAATTTGGAGCTGAATTAGTTTTTAAGGTTTTTAATTTAGATCCTAAAAAAATTTATATTACTATTTATGAAAATGATCAAGAATCTTTTGATTTATGAGTTAAAAATGGTGCAATTAAGTCACATATTTTAAAATGTGATAAAACAAGAAACTTTTGAGAAATAGGTTCAGGTCCTTGTGGACCTTGTACTGAAATTTATTATGATCGTGGTGAGAAATATGACTTTAATAAAATGGGTGAAAAATTATTTTTTGATGACATTGAAAATGATAGATACATTGAAATCTGAAATATAGTTTTTAGTGAATTTAACAATGATGGTAAAGGTAACTATACAAAGTTAGCACGTCAAAATATTGATACTGGTGCAGGATTAGAAAGATTTGCATGTATTTTGCAAGATGTACCAACAAATTATGATACAGATGCTTTTGTTGTAACAAGACAAGTTATTGAAAAATATAGTAGTAAAAAATATGACAATGACCTTTATTTTGCAAAAGAAAAAGATTTCCAAAAAGTTTTTACAAATAAATGTTTTTCAGTAATTATTGATCATTTAAAAGCAGTTATTTTTGCAATCAGTGATGGTGCTTTACCTTCAAATAAAGATAGAGGTTACATTTTAAGAAAACTATTAAGAAGAAGTTTTTTATATTTAGATTTTCTACAAGTTTCTTTTAATAATGTGCAAGAAATCATTAAATCAATTATTGAACATAATGAAAATTATTACCCTTATTTAAAAGAAAATTTTAAAAAGGTAATGGATGCAATTCAGTTTGAATACAAATTGTATGGAGATGCAATAAAAAATTCTTTTAAAATACTAAATGATTTACTTTCACACAAAGACTTAGATGCCAAAGATTTTTTTAATCTAGTAACAACATATGGGTTTCCAGTAGAAATTGTTCAAACTTTAAAAGAACTATTATCAAGTAATAAAAATTTTAAATTAGTAGAAGATATTTTAAGTTCTATTAATCCCACTAAAAATAAAATTGATGTTAATAAATTAAAAATTAATTTTAAAAAATTTGATGAATTATTTGAAGAACACAGAATTATTGCAAATTCTAGTAGTGAACAAAAAGGAATGGAAGGTCAAAATAGTGAATTATTGAACTTACCAAAATTAAATTCAAGTTTTGACTATGAAATAGAAAATGTTAAAAACTCAGAAGTTTTAAAAATTTTTAGTTTAGATTGAAAACCATTAAATGAAGTTATTAATAAAGACTGTTGAATAATTTTGGATAAAACTTGTTTTTTTGCCACTACTGGTGGACAAGAACATGACACTGGAAAAATTAATAACTTTAATGTTGTTGATGTAATAAAAAGTCCACAAGGTTATCATCTTCATAAAGTAATTAATAGTACTTTTAAAGTTGGACAAAAAGTAGATGGTCAAATCAATTCTTTTGACAGAAGTATAATAAGAAAACAACACTCTTCTGAACATTTGATGCATGCGGCTTTAAAAAGAGTTATTTCAAATACAATTAAGCAAGAAGGTGCTTTTAAATCAATTGAAAAAATTACTTTAGATTTTAGTTTTAACAGAAAGCTTACTTATCTTGAAATTTTAGCTGTTGAAAAAGAAGTTAAAAGAATGATAAAAGCTGGCACAAAAACTCAAGTTTTAATGAAAAACTTACAAGAAGCAAAAGACATGGGTGCAATTGGTTACTTTGAAGAAGTATATAAAAAAATTGGCGATAAACTTAGAGTTTTAGTTTTATGTCCTGAATCAATTGAAATTTGTGGTGGAACTCATGTTTATAATACTGCTGATATTGAAGATTTTATGGTTACTTCTCTTTCATCAAAAGGATCAGGTTCTTGAAGAATTGAAGCTATTTCATCAAACTATTTAGTTGATAAGTTTAAAAATTCTACTTTGAAAAAAGCAATGGATGATTTTAAAAATTATTTAAAAGAATATGATTTATTAAAACTTAAAGATGAAGAAATAGAAAAATTTAAAAAAGTAGATATTAACAATATTCATTATCTTGAAT
>JAIDMU010000253.1 GCA_029050415.1 Malacoplasma sp. | reverse complement strand
AATTTTTGATACAAGTAAATTAGGATCTTCTTTATTAAAATGACTTATTTTTATTTCATCATTTATTAATATTAATTACATCAAATTACAAAGAATGAGAATTTCAGTATGAAATGTTCCATACATCATAAGTACTTATAGAATTGAAAATGGAAATATTTATTTACCAAAAGGTTTGTTAAATGAAATCTTATCCAAATTCAAAGAACAAGATATCAAATATAAATTGAAAAATAAATCTACGAGCGGAAAAACAATTAAAATAACCACTAATTTTGAATTAAATAATATTCAAAAAAAATATTTTTATGAATTAATTAAGCATAATACTGGTGTTTTAATAGCTCCAACAGGATTTGGAAAAACAATGATAGGTATTAATTTAATTAAAGAATTTTCAAAAAATACATTAATAGTAGTTGATAGAAAAATCATTGCTGAACACTGAAAAGCAATGATTTTAAAATATACAAATATTACTGAAGATGAAATAGATTTAAATAAACAAAAGAAAAATAAAATCATGATTAGAACTTACCAGTCAATTAATAATGATTCTAAGTTAGATCAATTTAAAGATGTGGGATTAACTATAGTTGATGAATGTCATCATAGTGCTGCATACAAATATGAAAATGTTATCAAAAAATTAAACTCCAAATACTTATATGGCTTAACAGCTACTTTTAAAAGATATGATAATTTAGAAAAAATTGTAAGTTTTCTTTTTGGCAACATTGTAGAAGTTGACAATAGTATGGTTGAAGCTAAATCTCAAAAAATATTAAAAATAATTCCTACAAATTTTTCTGTATTACATAGCAAAAACAAAAACATTAGCAAAATTCATAAATATTTAATAGAAGATGAAAATAGAAATAAATTAATCTGTAAATTATTGGAAAACCTTTATAAAAAAAATAAAAAAGTTTTAGTACTTTCAGAGTGAGTAAGTCATATTGAAAATATTTATTTCAAAATTAATAAAAAAATCCCTAACACAATTATGTTACATGGACAAATGAATAAAAAAGAATTGAATAGTGAATTAAGCAAAGCTGAAATTGATATTCCAAAAATTATTTTAGCAACAGGAAAATTTTTAGGTGAAGGATATGATTTAAAATCAATTGACACAATTGTTAATATTTTTCCTTTTAGTTTTGAAGGCAAATTAAAACAATATATGGGGAGAATAAGAGAAAATGGGAAAAATGTTATTTTTGCTTTTGATTTTTTTGATCAATACATATATCAATATGTGAATATGTTTTCAAAAAGATTAACAGAATACAAAAAATTAGGTTATGAGTTAATTAATGAACATAACAATAACTCTAATCAATTTATTTTTTCTATTAATAATTTTTTAGAAAATTTCAAAGTTGATTAC
>JAIDMU010000252.1 GCA_029050415.1 Malacoplasma sp. | reverse complement strand
ATTTTCATTATTTTCTTTTCCCTTAGTTGCTTTACCAATTGGATTAGCAACCTTAAATAGTTCTAGTAATTCAGTTCATTTGATTAGTAAATCTTTAAATGTTAATGAATCTACATCAGACTCTTCTATAAATTTAGAAGATGCTTTACCAGTTGCTGATAGCTCTATTTCAAGTTTTGGTGATTACATAGTTTCTTATGAAGATAATAATATATCTCCTGTAAATGTTATTATTCCTCCGCTTGATGCAAATCAAGGAACTAGTAAATCAGGTGGTGCTACAGTTGGAATGACTGCAAATAAACAGACTATTACAGTTACAACTTATGCTGGTTTATTGCTTTGAAGTCATAAATTAACTGAAAACACATTATTAAAAAATTATTATAAAACTGTTTTATCAGTAGAAGATATAAGTACTTATAAAGTAATTAATTTTGCTTTTTTGGAAAGCAAAAACATTTTATTTGTTTTATTTGGAAATGAAAGTACAGTAAATAATGTTACTACTTTAAATAACTTAGTTGTTTTTGGGTTAGATATTAATTCAGGTGCTATTGTTGTTCCTAAAGATGCTAAATTAGCAGAAAGTCAAATTATTGGTAAAGCTAGAAATAATTCTGAATTTATTTTCTTTAATTCTAGTGATCAATTAATTGTTACTTCAGGTAACACTATTACTGATATAAACAATTCTACTAAAATTATGTCTTTTGATAGTGATTCTACTGGTTTTGCTAATGTTGAGAACAAAGGAAATGATGAAGAAACAAATAATTTTTCATATAGTGCAATTGCTACTAATATTTCTGGAAGTATGTTAATTGGTTTTTTACCAAGTCAAGAAAAAAATATTAATTATTCTTTATGATTAGCAAATGCTACACGTGGATTAAGTGCTGTTACTTTTTCATATGATACAAGTAATGCTACAACAGCATCTCCACCAACAACTATTGCTATAGCTGGTACTAATACTAATCAAAGAAGATCATTTGATTATTATATAGTACCTGTTAAAGATGATTTTACAAATATAGGTACTGATTTTGGAACAGTTAATAAAAATGGTTCTGACATTGCTTCAAATACTGCAGATAGAGGTTATTTAAATATCAATCAAAATAAACCTGTATTTGAAAGTGTTTATAAAAGATTTTTTTATACAGGATCATCTGCTGATACAGCTAACAAAACTTTAACAGAAAATTTTGGAGTGTTACTTGACAGTTATTATTCAATGATGTCATCATTTGCAAGTTTTCCAGTTTTAGTTAATACTGAAACTGATACTGTTAGTTTAAAAACTTTGAGTTCAAAGGTTTATAATATGAATTCTATTAGCAGTTCAAATAATGGTCCATCAACTGAAGATTTAAAGAATTTACCAAATGATGTTTCTATTAATTATTGAGAATATAACTCAGTAGGATATGATAAAGAATCTAATTTTGTTTATTTTAGTTTAAGTGGTCAAGAAACAGATGTTTCTGGTGATAGTTTAACTGAATTAAATAAATACTATACAAATATTAGATATATTAATCTAAAAGATGATAATGCATCTAAAAACATATCAGTTGATGCATATGTTGAAAGTGATCCATACACTTTATCAGATGTAAATTTTGATACTTATACTGACCAAAATAATTTATATTTAACAAAACAGGTTATTGATGGTAACGATGGTCAGTGAATGACTACATCAGTAGCAGATTTTGATGATGATCAAAAAGATTTTGAACCTACTACTAATATTAATTTTTCATCACTAGAAACTCTTGCTAAGGATGTTGAAAATTCACAAGTTTTAGATGAAATTATGCCTTCTGCTGTTGGAAAAAATTTATCAAATTTAGATAAATTTTTAACTGATAAAAATTGAAAAGATGCAGTTAAGTTTTTGGGTGCATCAGGTAATGATGAAACAGGTGAAATTAATTTAGAAACTGAAATTACATATGCTAATAATTTTGGTGATGGAGTAAAAGATAATGGTACTGTTTCTTATGTGTCTTATATTTATGTAACAGGTTTTTCATTAAAAGATTTTTCATTAACTTTTAAACAAGATACTGATAGTGCTGTAATTGATATTAAAACAAAATATAGTGCTGAAGAAATAGTGAAAAACAATAGCAAACCTTTTGTTATTAATCACTTATTTGAAAATTTAGTTGTTAAAGGTAAAAAATTTATTCCACCAGAAGAAAGTGTTACTTTAAAAAATGGTACTAGCACAAACAGTTTGGTTATTGAAATTAAAGTTCCAATTAAAACAAGTCCTACTGATGAAAAAGGAATTTTACCAGTTGGTTTTCCAGAAAAAGATGCGGTTTTAACTTTTACATATAATGGATTTACAGGTACTGAAACACCTCCAATTGAAGAATATCCAGGTTCAACTAATAAACCAGAAAATCCAAATTCAACTGATGGATTAAGTCCTGGAGAAATAGCTGGAATTGTAATTGGATGTTTAGCATTAGCTGCTATTATAATTGCTACAATTGTTTTAATTAGAATAAGAACAAAAGCAAAAGTTAATGCTTAATAATATTAATT
>JAIDMU010000251.1 GCA_029050415.1 Malacoplasma sp. | reverse complement strand
TTTTTAGTTTTATAAACAAGAATTGAGTTTTTATCATTTTCAATTACAAGAATTTTGAATTCATTTTTTTATTCTAAATATTTTTTTAGTTCCAAAATGTTTTCTTGAGTTAAGTTTGATTTAATTTTATTAGTTCACTCTATTTTTTTATGAACTAAAAAGGAATTAAAAATGTTTTTTGACTATCAAATAGGGAAAGATGTTTCAACAATTAAATTATTTTGGTTAACTAAATAATTTCAGAAATTTTTATATTTTTTTGTTATTATGTTATCAAATTTTTCATATCAATTATTAAAATTTAATTTTATTGTTACATTTTCTTTTTTATGCTTTTTTTAGGGAATTATTGTGTTTTGAAAAACTTCATGAAATTTTAATTGGTTTTTAAATGATACATTTGCAAGATCTACTAAATTTTTTTCTTCGGAATTAAAACAAATTTTATAGTTACATACTTTAAACATTGATAAGTCATTTTGTGAGTCACCAAGTGCAACTGTATTTTCAAATTTGAATTTTTCAATTTTTTGAATTATTTTTATTGCTTCACCCTTACTTGTATTTTTTGCTGTTACTTCAATAACTTTGTTTGAAATTTCAACTATTGACAAATAATTTTCATACTTTTCTTTTAAAAAACTAATAAATTTACTCATTTCTTTTTTTGTTCAAGTCAAAAAAAGTGCTTTATAAATATGATCATTTTCTATTTTTTTATTTTTCAGCTCAACTATTTTTCCATAGTTGAATTTTGATATTATCTTTTTAATTGGAATTTTGACAGAATAAACTGTTTTGTTTTCAATACCTTTTTTAGAATAAATTCATGCAGAGATATTATAATTTTTTGTTTCTTGTAAAATTTCATTAAAAATATTTAAATTAATTTGTTTTTCATATATTATTTTATTTTCTTTTAAATCAAATATATTTGTACCATTCATAGATATCAAATATTTATTTTTTATTTGAGAAAATTTTTCAATTTTATCATTTATTTTTTTTGCAGATATTGGTCATCTACCAGTTGTGATGACTATATTACCATCATTTTCAACATATTTTTTTAAAGCTATTAAATTATTTTTAGGTATTCTTTTTCTTTGATTTAGCAATGTTCCATCTAAATCAATGAAAGCCCATTTTAGTATCATTTTCATTCCTTTTTTACAATATTTATATTTTAATTTTTTTATTCATTTAAAATTTCATTTTTATAAATTACTTTTTATACTAGATCAAGCTCATGAAATATTATTTTTAACTAAATCTGGTAAATTTTTATTAAGGAGATTTATGTATTTGGTGTAATCTTTTTCTTCACTTATGTAATAAGTATTAATTAATGTTTCTATATAGTTGTTATATTCTTCTTCACTTAAAAACCCATTTTTTGATTCTGTTTGATTAATCCAACTAAATAACTCAGTGAAATAACCATTAGATTGCTCTTCTATTGAAAATGAACTATATGAGTCTTCTAATTCATATTTAGATAAGTCAGAAGATGAGTTCATTACATAAGCATTGATAGTAAGAAGTGGTGAAGTGTAATTAACATAATCAAAATTTAGCATTGGGCCATAAATATATTCATCATCTTCATTGGTATCAAAAATTAATTCTCTTTCTTCTGGATAAATTTTATTTTCACTTGATTCATATAAAGAGAAATCTGAACCTTCTAATCCAATCTTTTTAATAACTTCATGTGCAGTTTCTACTGTTCCTTTTTTTGTAGTGAGTTCTTTATTAATTACCATGCAATCCATAACAGATAAAGTTTGATCTGGTTTTACCAGTTTTAATTTAAAGTCTCTTTTTTTGCTAGTTTCATTTTCTTTTATTGTTATTAAATTTTTTGTCATTCATTCTTGAAAATCTTTTTCATTAGTTGTGTAACTAAAATCATCTCCCCCTTGCATTGCATATAATAAATCTCCATTATATGAAATTATTGCTTGAGAAAAATTTTTAGCAAAATCATTTAATATTGTGTTTGAATCAGAATTTAATAAAATGGAATTTTTTCTTTTTATTTGATTAAAATTGAACAGATATTTTAATGTATCAAAAGATTCTTCTATAGATAAATTACCTTCATAAGATTTTAATTTTCCAGATTTTGTATAGTCTGGATTAACTGTTGTTTCATCATTTTCAGTTTGCATTATTCTAGCTATTGAATATAAGGTTGAATAATCATCAACAATCGCTGTTCTTTCTTTTAAAGAACCATCATTTATTTTTTCATACAAATATTTAATAATTTCATTTCAAGAAGATTGTAAAGAATTATTAAGATTGCTTATATGATTAATATAATCATTCCATTTTAATTCTTTAATTTTTTTGTCTTCAATTGATAAATTATAACCAAAAGAAACATCTTGTAAAAAGTATGGAACACAATAATTAAGTAAACCAGCTTCTTGATTTATTTCATCAATATTATCAATTTTATATGCATCTTCTAATCAATATGCAGTTAATTGATTTCTAGTTTGTGGTGTAAATAAAGTTAAAGCATCTTTTGCATTTTTAATCATTTCAGGTTTTTGAATTCCATTTTCATCTAATTGATGTAATTCAAAACTTTCTCAATCAATTGGAAGTAACTTACCCTCATTTGCATATTTTGCAGCTAAATATAAAGAAGGAATTGCAACATCATAATTTGTTAAAAAATTTCTTTCTAAATCTTCATTAGTTGAGTATGTTCTGTAATTGAAATTACTTGATGAAAATTCATTTTCTAATTCTGAAAGTAAATCATCACTAATATAACTTTCATAATTAGCTAAATAAAATGACTGTGAAGAAGAACAAGAAACAATAGAGGGTGCAATAAAAATTGAAAAAATTGAAAATAATTTTGATATTTTTTTCATTTTTAATTTATATTTTTCTATTGTTTATTTTTTTTAATTTATTAAAAAAGTTATTTGTTTTCAATTTGATTCCCCTAATTTTTATCTTTTTATAAATAAAGAATAGAAAATAAAAACACAATAATTAATAACAAATAAAAAATTATGTTTTTATTTTCTACAATTGGGTATCATCTGATATTGCAAACTTAAAACTTCATTCCTTATATGGACATAAAATTACTGTAACAATATCCAGCAGAATTTCACATTGAACACTTAAGTTATAAACAAGTAATTTCTTTTTTAAAGTTAATAAAAAAGCAAAATCTTTCAAAGAAAAAGTTAATATTTTTTCTTTATTATTTTTGGTTATTGAAAAATCCTTTAAATTTTTTCTTTCTTTTTTCACTTTGTTTACACC
>JAIDMU010000250.1 GCA_029050415.1 Malacoplasma sp. | reverse complement strand
AACATATACATAAATATTAGTACGAGATCTCAAATAATTGAGTAAAACATAAAATGTTCTATATATCAGCTCACGGTCTTCTTCCGCAATCGTTGATTAGTATAAAGACTCATCCTTAAATTTATACTAAAAATAAATTTCATAAATAATATTTTTTTTATGCAGTTTCATAAATTTTCTTACCTTTCTATATGTATAGCTAGGAAAAGCTATTGGAGGAAAATTGAGAAATGTTTTATTGTATTTCACCATTAATCATAATGGTAATTGAGAAAAGATTTATGATTCTATTTCAAACAAAGAAATGGTAAGTGATGATGTTTGTCTAAAGGTAAAAAATTCTATTAAAAAAAATTGATTAACTATTTTAGATGATAATTATCCAGAAGAATTGAAAAAAATTTTAAAACCACCTTTTGTTTTGTTTTATGAAGGTAATTTAAAACTACTAAATAAAAGTAATTTAAAAATTTCTTTATTGGATGACAATATAGTGATTAAAGACCTTGAAAAGATAAAAAACACCTTAAATGATTTTGTTTTCATTATTCATTATGAAAAAAAGAAAATTATTGAAAATTTAATAAATATAGGTGCATCTGTTGTTGCTGTTTCTAAAAAAGGAATTAATGAAGTAGATGATGATGAAATTTATCAAAAACTATTGAAAACAAGAAATTTAATTATTTCAGAAAATTATTCTTCAGATGAGAATAATTTTGCTAGAACTTTTTATCAAGATAGATTACAATCTGGACTTTCAGGTAGAATTTTATTTCTAAACAAAGTTACAAAAAATAAAACAGCAATACTTTCTTTTTTAAATGAGGAAAAAGTTCCTGTATTTTCTTTAAAAGATAGATCTATAAATGGTTTTAAATTTATTAAAGTTAATTCTTTGAAAGAATTTAAGAAAATAAATTTTATAAACTAGAATATAATGAAAATCAAATAAATTTAATTTACTAATATGAAAAATTTATCATCAAAAAAGAAAATTAGAATAATAAATTATTTTTATTTTTCTTTCTTTATATTAACTAATTTAATAGCATTGTTAGTTGGTTTTGTTTATGAGATGAATTTTTTG
>JAIDMU010000025.1 GCA_029050415.1 Malacoplasma sp. | reverse complement strand
CTTTAATATTATTAGCAATCAAATCAGATTTTTGTCTTCCTTTTAAAAGAATAGAATAATATTTTTTTCATTTTTTTGTTTTTGATAAAAAACCATAAACACTTTCTTTGTTTTGTGAATTTTTATAAAAACTTAAATAGTTTTCAAGTGAGTTAAAGTTTAAGTATTCCAATCTTTTTTTAATTTCTTTAGCAGTTTCTAAATTATTTCCTAATGCATTTTTTAATTCTTTAACTAATTCACTTGATTCTTCATATTTAGTATCTAAAAACTTAAAAACTTTTTTTGCTTCATCAACTGTTGTAAATTTTTCTCAGCTAGAATTAGCTAAAATTTGATTACCATACTCAAAAGTTAAAATGTCATCTTTAATTGGTTGGTAGTTTAAAGATACTTTTACCCCTTCTTTATAAACATCTTTTAAATACATTATTTGATCTGGTCTATAGCGATAAGCTAAATCTAAAACTGTAGAGCCTTCATTAACAACATATCATTTATTATTATTTAAAAGTAGAACGTCATAAATTTTTGTAATTTGAATATTTTTAATTTTTTTACCAATTTCTTTATCTGATAAATTAAAAATATCAAACATTAATTCATTTTTTACTTCACTTTTTCCCTCTTCTTCACTTTGCTTATACATTCAGTGAGCTGCTACTCCATAATTTGCCATAATGTCCATTTTTGTATTTCTAATTTGGACTTCAAGCATTACTTTTCTATAAGTTATAGTTGTGTGTAAAGATTGGTATAAATTCAGTTTTGGAGAAGAAATATAGTCTTTAAATGTAGAAGGTAAAAAAGTGAAATTGATATGAATTAAACCAAGAATTTCATAACATTTTATTTCATCACCATCAATAATAATTCTTAAAGCAAAAATATCATGAATATTTTTTATGTCCAACCCTTTTTCAAGTTTTTTATATGTTGAATAAATTCCTTTAATTCTTTCAATTAACTTAAAACTATATTTTGCTTTAGTTAAAATTTGATTAATTTCAGATACTACTAAATTTAAGCTTTCACGATTTAGTTTTAATGATTTATCAATTAAATCTTTTGTTAATTCATATTTTTGAGGTTCAAGAACAGAAAAAGATAAATCTAGCAATCTAGTTTTTTGTTGGTATAACCCAAGTCTTCCAGCAATATTGGCATAGATTGTAAAAGTTTCATTAGCGATTCTAATTTGCTTTTCTTTTTTTAAATGATTAATAGTTTCCATATTATGCATTCTGTCTGCAATCTTAACTATTACTGGTCTTAAGTTACTAGATGTACTCATAATTACTCTAATAATGTATTCTGAATTTTCTTTATCATATCTTTCTTTACTTCTGTTCTCTTCAGAAATTTTTGAAACTTTAGTAACAGTTTGAACCATTTCTAAAATGTTTTTACCAAATCTTTTTTCCATTTCTTGATTAGTACAATCTGTATCTTCTAAAACATCATGCAATAATCCAGTAATAATAGTTGGAATATCCATTTTTCATTCAGCTAAAAAAATTGCTGTTTCTAGTGGGTGAATAATATAAGGTTCACCACTTTTTCTTTGTTGATCACCATGTTTTAATTCAGTATCTTATACAAAACTCCGAGCCCACAAAACAAGAGGCAAGCG
>JAIDMU010000249.1:8806-11392 GCA_029050415.1 Malacoplasma sp. | reverse complement strand
GATGTTAATAAAAAGGTAAAATATGAATTACAGTACATTTTCTTCAAAAAATAGTATTATTCACAGAATGAATCCTGCTTTAAAATTTTTAACAACAATTTTTGTTGTTGCTATGATTTTTATTCCATTTGGATTTGTTTATCAAGCTGTTTTACTTGTTTTTTGTTTGTCTTTATTTTTTTTAGCAAAATTACCATTAAAAAAATTATGAAGAATTATTCAATCTGTCATTTTTTTAGCAATTATTTTATCTTTGATTAATTGAATAACATATAAAGGTCCTGGTGTTGTTTTTGATTTTGAAAATCAATACTATTTTTTCTACAAACCTTCTTTTTTAAATTGAGATAGTTTTCATGTAACAACAAATAGTGATGGACATCATTTTTTACAAGGTTCTATGTATGGTGGAAAAGTTTTACCTAGTGATCTCAACTTTTTACAAGGAAGTTTACCAAAAGATTGCGAATATTTGGGTAATGGATTTTTTAAAGTATCTAATCAAGAAAATACTAATGCTTTAAAAGATCTTATAGGCAATAACCCTGTTAGTGAAGGTTGAAGTATTAAAGAAGTCTTTTATGGTACTTCTGAAACACAACAATATGTTTATATCTATTTGACAAAGTGGTACACATATTCTTCACAAGCTATTTCTTTAATGATTTATGTAACTTTAAAAATATTTTTAATGATTTTGATAGTTACAATATTAACTTCTACAACTTCTTCAATTCAGTTAACATGTGCTTTAGAAGATATTTTAAATCCTTTTAGATACTTAAGATTACCAGTAGCTGAGTGAAGTATGACAATAGCTTTAGTTTTAAGATTTATTCCTTCTTTATTAGATGAATCTAACAGAATTTTAAAAGCTCAAGCATCTAGAGGACTAGACTTTAAAAATGGGAACTTAAAAGATAAATTATTTTCATTAACATCTTTAGTTGTTCCATTGTTTTCAATTGCTTTTAAAAAAGCAGGTGAATTATCTAATGCAATGGAAGCTAGGGGCTATAATCCTAGATATTCTAGAACTAGATATCGTGACTATGATATTAAATTTTGAGATTGAATTATTTTTTCAATAGCTGCTTTTTTATTTGGTGTTTTAATTACTTTAGTAACTTTGAAAGGGAAACAAATGTTTGTTTCTTTTGGTTTTTGAGATATTTTTGCACATTAGATAGAAGATGACATATGTATTAAAAATTAGTTATGATGGTAGTTTTTTTTCAGGTTATGCAAAGCAAACTGAAAATATTTTAACTGTTCAATCAGAATTAGAAAAATATTTATCAATTTTATTTAATTCTAATATTAAAACTACTGCATCAGGTAGAACTGATAAATATGTTCATGCACTTGATCAAACAGTATCTTTTTCTTCTGATATTGAAATACATTGTGATGCTATCAAAAAGTATTTAAATGACAAACTTATAAATATTTATGTAAAAAATGTTGAATCAAAAAATAAAAGTTTTAATGCAAGATTTTCAATTAAATCAAAAACATACTTATATTTAATCAATACAGGCAGTTTTAATTTATTTCGAAGAAATTATGAATACCAATATAATAAATTTTTGGATATTAAAAAAGTTAAAGATATTTTAAATATTTTTATAGGGACTAAAAATTTTTTAAGTTTTAGCACATCTAGTCTTGAAAATACTATAAGAACTATTAAGTGAATAAAAATTTATAAAGTTAAAAATAAAATTCTTATTTTTATTAATGGGTTAGGTTTTTTAAGAAATATGGTTAGAATGATTGTTGCAACATTAATAAAATATTGTGAACAAAAAATTACTTATGATGAAATTTTAAATTTGTTTAAAAACCCCAAAAAAGGTAGTTCTATTGATAAGGCACCTGGATGTGGTTTGTATTTATATAAAACAAACTACTAAGTTTTTAACTTATTATTTCATATTTATTAAAACTGGAAATTTTTTAATATAAACCTATTAAATGATAAAAAAAGTTAATTTTTATTGCTGGTATTTTGTATTTTGGTTAAATTTATAATATACTTAATTTAGTATAAGTGTTCTATTTATAAATTATTGTCATTGTTATTTGTACAAGCAAATAATAATGTAATTGTTTAATTATATAAAAAATTTAAGAGGTTTTTTTATGGCAAGTTCATCTAAAAAAAGTAGAAAATTTGCAAAAGTGTCAGAAATTTTATTATACATAGGATTATTTTTCTTTATTTTTGCAATAGCAGTTTTAATTTCGTTGGCAGCAAAAGGAACTTTTGCACCTGATCAACAAATTGAAAGTGGTGGTATTATACTATGTGCTTTAATTGGTGTTTTTGGTGGTGTTGGTTTCATTTCGCTATTAGTTTCTTTTATTTTCAACCTAAAAGCTAGAAAAGCTAAAAAGGTAGAATTAGATGAAGCTAAAAATAAAAATGTTGCTCAACAGCCATCTGCTGTTAAACCTACAATAAATGTAAATAGTTTAGAAGCACAACAACCAAAATCTTCAGTTATTAATATTAATATTCCACAACAAAAGGTTGCTCAACAACCTACTCCTAGAGTTGTGGTAAATACTACAGGTCCAAGA
>JAIDMU010000249.1:0-8706 GCA_029050415.1 Malacoplasma sp. | reverse complement strand
CCAGTAGTAACTCAACCAAGAGTTGGTGTAAATCCAACTATGGGTCCAAGACCAGTAGTAACTCAACCAAGAGTTGGTGTAAATCCAACTATGGGTCCAAGACCAGTAGTAACTCAACCAAGAGTTGGAATTAATCCACAAATGAACAGACCAGTTTCTCCTAGTCCAATGAGTAATACAGCTGGAAGAACTGTTATTAGAACAGCTGATGGAAGATTAATTTCAGTTAACACAAACAGAAATGGTGTAGTTGCTAGACCAGGAACTGTTCCTACAAGACCAGTTATTAGATAGATAATTTAATTTAAAGTTTTAAAAAATATTCATAATTTCATTATGGGTATTTTTTTTATTTTTTTTATGCTTTTATCTACTATTTTCAAATGATATTAAACTAAATGAATTCTTTTTTAATAGTTTTAATAAAGTTACATTTTTAAAATTATTTACAATTTTAATTTATTTTTTTAAACAAAAAGGTAAGGATTTTTATAGTCATTTATCATATTAATCTTATTTTTTTGAGAAATTTTTAAATTTGATATAAGTGAGTAAATAACACTCAAAAACATTGGAATTATAATTAGAATTATTCATCCAAATGACATTATATTAACATTGGTTAAACAACAAATTAATATAAGAACTGTTATTAAAATAAAAGCAACTATTATTTCATAAATATTTAGTAATATTGCTTTTCAAAAAGAAAAAGAATTATTTGTTTTATTTTTAGGAGTAACAAAAAACTTAAGTTTGGATTTAACAAATGAACTAACTATTGCAAAAATTGTAGAAACAAGTAAAGAAGAATAAATAAAGTAAAAAAACAAAATAATTAATAATAATTTAAAAAAATTTATTTTTCCTAAATAAAAAAAGAAACAATTAATAAGTGGTGCAATCGCAAAAAATAAAGTAATTACTACATATCAATCTGAAAAAGTAAATGAGAAACCCAAAGGACACAAAATCATAAGATTAAAAAGAATTAGTAAAGTAGATGATGTAGTAACTATAAAAAATGTAAGATTAATTGAAGTATCAATCCTTCTAAAAAAAGGAATTTTATTATTGAATAGAGTTTTTAAACCAAATAATTTAAAAACTTCTACTGTACCTTGCGATCATCTATATTGTCTTTTTTTAAAAGAAATGTATTCACTTGGAAACTCTTCATAACATACAATGTTATTTGCATAAACTACTATAAAATTATTTTGTAGTGCTTTATATGTTAGAGCTCAATCTTCTGAAACTACTTCAGGAAAACCATTTGCTGCTTCATAACATTCTTTTTTAATAATTGCTCCATGTCCATAAAGATTATTTATTCCAATTCTATTTCTGACATTATGTTCTACTTGTCACTGAAAATTATGAATGTATGAACCAACATAATCAAATAAATTTTTTTGTCTATTACATAAATTTTTTGCTTGAACTATTCCTATTTGACTATCTTCCATAAAATATAGTAAAGATTTTCCGATGAAATCACTTGGAATTATTTCATCAGCATCTAAAATAACAAAATAATCATATTTTTTATCATTTTTTAGAAAATGATTTATATTACCTGCTTTATATCCTTTTTTATTTTCTCTTCTAATAACTTCAATTTTATATTTTTTAGAAAATTCATCTACCTTTTTTTTATAAGAATCAGTTTTTGAATCATCTAATAAGAAAAATTTACAGTTTTTATATTTTTGATTCATACTTTTTAATAAACTATTTTCATCAAAATCATCACA
This sequence comes from Malacoplasma sp., assembly GCA_029050415.1. Lineage (GTDB taxonomy): Bacteria > Bacillota_I > Bacilli_A > Mycoplasmatales > Mycoplasmoidaceae > Malacoplasma. The sequence continues at coordinate 6,949 of JAIDMU010000249.1, read as the reverse complement.
AGTACAATAAAGAACATAAACTAAGTAATTTGCATTATTAATATTTGACTTTTGATATTTTTTATTTCATTCTAATTTTTCTTTTAAAAGATCTTTTTTAACAGAAAAATTATAGTATAAGCCATAAATAAATTGTTTTGTGGAATCACAATATAAAATGATATTGAAAACAAAATTTAAACAAACAAAAATTTTTACAATTGTTGGCTCTAAAGTTTCTTCTGTATTTTCTCATTGAAGTAAAATAAGAGTTCAAAAACAGAAACCTATTATTAAAATTCAAAAAAATAAAATCAGATTTCAAATAAAATAGTACATAAACTTTTTATTTTTTGAATTAAATTGATTAGCTCATAATTTTTTATTTGAATTTTTATTCATATTACATTACTTTAACATATTTTGTTTAACATAATAATATGACTTTCAAAAATATTTTAATTTAAATTAAATTCAAATTTATTTATTGGTGATTTATTAATGATATATAATATATTTCGTTTAAATTTTAATAAATTATTATAAGGAGAAAATATGCCTAAAAAAGCAGAGGCTAAAACTGAATCATCTAAAAAAACTGTTAAAGCTAAAAAAGAAACAGTTCAAAAAGATGTAAAAGCAGAAGTTGAAACTAAAAAAACTGCTGATAAAGAAGTTTCAAAAACAGTAACTAAAAAAACTGCAAATTCAGTAGATAAAAAAATTAATGAATCTGGATCAAAATTTGATTCAAATACTTACAAAGAAAAAGTTGCTGAAATAGAAAACAGCATCTTACAAAAAATAAAAGAAAACCCTACAATTACAGGGAAACCATTTAGAAAATTAGTTAGTGTGAATAAGTTAATGGAAACTGGTGCTCATATTGGACTAACAAGCAGAAAATGAAATCCAAAAATGAAAAAATATATTTACACTAAAAAAGGATCAAACCATATTATTGATTTATTACACACTGTAATATCTTTGAATGTTGCTTACAATTATTTATTGGATTTAGTTAAAGCAAGTTCTAATATGGAAAACTCTCCAATTTTAATTGTTGGTACAAGAGGAAAAACAATTAAAAATCATGTGAAAGATCAAGCAAAAAGAGTTCATGCATATTATATAAATGAAAGATGATTAGGTGGTACTTTAACAAATTTTTCTACAATCACAAAATCAGTTGCTAAATTTAATAATTTAATTTTGATTCATAAAAATGGTGAAATTAATAAATATACTAAAAAAGAACAAGTTGAATTAAAGAAGAAAACTGAAAAATATGCAAAGTACTTTTCAGGAATAAGAACAATGAAAGACCTTCCAAAAGCAATTATATTAACTGATCCTGAAACTAATAAAATTGCTATTAAAGAAGCTAAAAAGCTTGGTATTAAAGTTATTGCAATATGTAATACAAATGCAAATCCAGATTTAGTAGATTTTGTTATTCCAGCAAATAATTATTCTATTAAATCAGTTTACTTATTGATTGGATTATTTTGCGATGCTATTGCAGAAGCAAAAGGACTACCAAAAATGTTTGCTGAAAAGAAAGATGAAGAAATTGTTCTTCCTGAAGTTATTAAAAGAAAACCTGATAATAGAAGATTTAATAATTATTCTTCACAAAAATAGTAATTTAATATATTAAAATTTCTCTAGAAATAGAGAAATTTTTTTATGTTATCAAAAATGAAAAAATGCATTTTTCCTGGAACTTTTGAAATATTTCATAATGGACACAGAGATGTATTAGAAAGAGCTTTAAAGATATTTGATTTTGTTTATGTATTGGTTGCTGTAAATCCATTAAAAAAAAGTAGTGCTTTAAAACAAAGGTATAAAAAGGTAAAAGATGAAATTTTAAAACTAAATTTAAAAAATGTTGAAGTTAAGATGTGAAAAGGAAAGGTTTCAGATTTTGCTGAAATAAACTCAACATATTTTATAATAAGAGGTATAAGGGATGTTAAAGACTTTCAGTTTGAAAAATCAATTGAAAGAATTTATAAAAGTGAGTCTGATAAACTGGAAGTTGTCTATTTAATTTCTAATAAAGATTTAGAAAATATATCATCTCGAAAATTAAAAAAAACTATAGTTAATTTGGAGGAAAAATAAATATGAAAAACAGAAAGGTTGTTTTAATTGGTTGTGGAGCTGTGGGAACTTCATTTTTGTACTCAGCTTTAAATCAAGGATTATTTGATGAATATGTTCTTATTGATGCTTTTGAAACAGTAGCAAAAGGTCATGCATGAGATTTTGAAGATGCTAATGCTGCAATGATGACTCCAGCAACTGTTATTAAACAAGGTACTTATGCAGATTGTGAAGATGCTGATTTAGTTGTTATTACAGCTGGTGTTCCTCAAAAACCAGGAGGAGAAACAAGACTTCAATTAGTTGGTAGAAATGCTAAAATTATGGAAGAAATTGCTACAAATGTTAGAGATTCAGGATTTGAAGGAATTACAGTTATTGCTTCAAATCCAGTGGATATTTTGGGTGCAATTTATGCTAAAGTTACTGGATTTGAACCATCAAGAGTTATTCCGTCTGGAACAATTTTAGATTCAGCAAGATTACAATGAGAAATAGCAAAAAGAACAAAAGTTAGCCCTGCTTCTATTGAAGCTTATGTAATTGGTGAACATGGTGATTCTTCTGTTTCAGCTTTTTCACAAGTAACAATTGGTTCTTTACCATTATCTAAATATAAAAAATTAAGTGAATCTCAAAAGAAAGCTATTCACAAAGATGTAATGAAAAAAGCTTATAAGATTATTAATGCAAAAAGAGCAACATATTATGGAATTGGAGCTTGTTTAGCAAAGATTTGTAAAGCTGTTTTAAGGGATGAAAATATTGTTTTACCAGTAGCTATTAAGAAAAATGCTGATAGTGATATTTATATTGGTTGACCAACACTTGTTGGTAAAGATGGATGACATAGTCCTTTAAAATTATCATTACTTGCAGAAGAAAAAAGAGCTTTTACAAGATCATATAATGCAATTAAAAAAGTATTTGATGCAGCTTGAAGTGAATTAGGAAGATAAAATAAATTAAAAATTAAATTTTTATTAAAAAATTTTAAAGAGTAAATTTTGAATTCATAAAATTTACTTTTTTTATTCTTTTTAATACCTTAATTAATGATAAAAATGATTTTATATTACATTTTGTAATGTTTATTTGCACAAATTATGACTAATTAACAAAAATTTAATAATGAAAAACAAAAATGAATTAAATGTTTAAGTGTTTTTAATCAAATTAATAATTTTAAAAACATTAAATATTGTTATAAAAAAATAATTCTGTAAAACTTGACTTTTCATTTCAATACCTTATACTAAAAATACCCCAAAAACAAAATACGAAACAAATATAAATATTTTTATTCCCTGTTTTTTGGTAAATAATAGAGGAGGAAATTATATGAATTCAAGTAAGAAAAAAATTCTAATAACTTCAAGTATTGGTGCTGCAGCTGTTATTGCTGGTGTATCTCCAGCAATTGCATCTACAACTAGTACTCAATCATCTACTGTTGATATACCTATTAATCCAGTGGACCCTGTAGATCCTGTTGACCCAGTTGACCCAGTGGACCCTGTAGATCCTGTTGACCCAGTTGATCCAGTGGACCCTGTAGATCCTGTTGATCCAGTTGATCCAGTGGACCCTGTAGATCCTGTTGAACCAACTTATGCAACTGCTCCAAGTGAAGATATTTTTACACTTCAGTTTGTATTGTATTCAATGAATGACAAATCTTTAAATGATTATTTTCAAAATAATTTAAGTAAAGCAGACTTTTATGAAAAGTATTTTCAAAATGCTGACCAATATAGTAATGTTAAATTAACTTATGTTCAAGATTCAGCAAAATTTGCTACTAATACTTTCCAAGTTAATGTTACTCCAATTGATGGTGCTATTTGAGAAAATACTACTAGTAATAATCAACAAAGAACAATAACTGTAAAAATTGATAAAACTGCAAAATATCCAGATGCTACAGTTCCTGCAAAATCAAGAAATAGTAGTTTTAATGTAAAAATTTATAGTAAAGATATTAAAACAAATGCTGATTTAGATAATTATTTAAAAAATTATTTTAAATCAAATTATAAATTAACTGATTTTACTCCTGTAACTCCAGATCATGTATTTAAAAATGTTACTTTATCATATGTTGAAAATTCTGCAAATTTAGCAGGAAAATCATTTAAAGTAAAAGCTACTCCTACAGATGGACATGCTTGAGCTAACACTACTTTCTATAAAGATACTGTTATTGATTCTTATGATATGGAAGTTTTAATTGGTAACATGATTGATTCAGATAAAATCATTAGTTTACCTGAAAGATGATCAAACAGTTTTGTTATAAATTCAATTTATAGAGACTTTAATGTTAATGAGTACCAAGATTGATCAATGTTAGGATTTTTCTTTGATCCAACTTATTTAAGTTATGATGTTTGATTAATTCCAGAATATAAAAAGAAATTTGATGCTCAAAAAGATCAAAATGAATGATATTTCTATAGAGAAGGTTTAAAAGAACTTGCTAAATATTATCCAGTTGAACAAGCTTACTGAGATGCTATTAGATATGATAAAGTTGAACGTGTTAGTGGTGGTATAGCATTAGATTATTCAATTTTATGTCACCCTAAAGCTGGTTATTATTGAGAAGATGGTACAAATGTTGATAAATGAGTTCCAATGAGAATGTTTGTATCAAGTGAATGAGATGTTGGAAAATCTTGAGTTTTAGGTAAAACATATGATTTAACTGATTTAAAAAATTATAATAAAGAAAATGAAAAACAAGCTTTACCAACAAGATCTTGAGTGTCAAACAAATTGTTGTCAGTTAAAAATGATTTAAAACCAAATGGTACATTTGAAGAAAACAAAAAAATTGTTGAAAAAATTATTATGGATGATTTGGAAAAGAACTTCCCAGATTACTATATTCAAGTTACTGATCTTTGATCAGCTTCACCAAATGAACAAACTGACATAAAAGGTAACTGAAAATATAAAATTAGATTTATTTTAAAAACTGATAAATTTGCTATTAGCGATTTCCTTGATGGATATATATTTTCAGATGGTTGACCAATTTATACTAAGTACTAATAAACAAAAAATTATATTAATAAAAATTTTAAATGCAAAATGCCATTGTGTGTTTTGCATTTTTTATTAAAATAAATATAGAATTTTTTAATTTTTAATCTTTTAATTTTATCTAAACAAATTAATATTAATTATTAAAATCAGATAAAATAATTAAAGATTTTATTTATAACTAAGGAATTTATTTAATTATGAGTGCTAGTGCTGAAAAAATCAAAGAACTTAGAAACCGTACACAAGCAGGTTTTATGGATTGTAAAAAGGCTTTAGAAGAATCAAATAATGATATTGAAAAAGCTATTGCATGATTAAGAGAAAAAGGAATTTCAAAAGCTGCTAAAAAAGCTAATGCAATTGCTGCTGAAGGTCAAACACTTGTTAAAGAAAGTGGTGATAATTGTGTTATTTTAGAAGTAAATTCACAAACAGATTTTGTTTCTAAAAATCCAGATTTTGTAAAATTTGTGAAGGATGTTGCTGACACTATTTTAAAAAATAAGTCTATAGAAAACATTGATAAAATGATTTTAAGCAATAAAAAAACAATTGCTGATGCTGCAATTGAATTAACTGCAACTATTGGAGAAAAAATTGGTGTTAGAAGAGCTGATATTTTTACTAAAACAAAAAATCAAAGTTTTGGTATCTACCAACATTTTAATAATAGAGTTTCTGCAATGGTTTTGATTGAAGGTAAAGTAAGTGCAGAAGTAGGAAAAGAAATAGCAATGCAAGTTGCTTCTATGAATCCAAAATTTGTTAATAGTAGCGAAGTAGATAAAAAATGAAAAGAAACTGAAGAAAAAATTCTTATTCAAAAAACAATTGATGAAGGTAAACCTAAAGAATTTGCAGAAAAAATTGTTAAAGGAAGAATGGGAAAAATTTTAGCAGAAGTTTGTTTAGATGATCAACCTTTTATTAAAGACAATGGCATCACTATTTCTAAATATTTAAAAGAAAAAGGTGGAAAAGCCTTAAAAATGATTAGATATGAAGTTGGTGAAGGAATCGAAAAACAAGAATCTAATTTTGCTGATGAAGTAAAAGCTCAAATGAAAAAATAATTTTTTATTTTTTCATTTTTTTATATTTTTAAAAGGAGATAGATGTGCATAATCAAAAAGAACTAATAATAGTAAAAATTAGTGGTGCTTCTTTAAAAGGTGAAAATGACATTATTAATATAGATTTTTTGAATGAAATTGCTAGACAAATAAAAGAACTTTCATTATTTTATAAAGTTGCTATTGTTTTGGGAGGTGGAAATATTTGAAGAGGTGCTATAGCTAATCAAATTGGTATGCAAAGATATAAAGCAGATCAGATGGGAATGTTGGCTACAGTTATGAACTCTTTAGCTTTACAATCAGCATTATCTAATATAGATGTTAAAGCTAAAATATTTTCAACTATAGAAATGGAAAAAATTGTAGATAGTTACATTATTAGAAATTTAGAATTTGCTTTAGATAATAATTATGTTGCAATACTTTCTTGTGGTACAGGAAGACCTTATTTTACAACTGATACTGGAATTGCAGTATCTGCTGCTGAATTAGGAGCTACATATATTATGATGGGTAAAAATAGTGTAGATGGTGTATATGATAGTGATCCAAACATAAATAAAAATGCAAAATTTTTTGACCACTTAACATACACAAAAGCAATTGAAGACCAATTAGAAGTGATGGATGTAACAGCTGCAAGTATTTTAAAACAATGTAATGTTAAAACAATTGTATTTAAGATAAATGAGTATAATGCTATTATTAATACTTTAAATAAAAAATCAAAA
>JAIDMU010000248.1 GCA_029050415.1 Malacoplasma sp. | reverse complement strand
TTACATATTTTGTCCCTTTTATTTCCATTACCTTTATTTAAATTAAAAATCAAAAAAACAAATTTAATAAAATTTAAATTAATTTTTTCTATTTTTAGCGCTTTTAAAAAATTCTGAAAAAATATTATTTATAACTATATTTATTAAAGAATCATATAATGATTTAAACTCTAAAACTTTTTCATACTCAATTTCAGTATTTTTATAATTACCAATAACTATGTTATTTTTCAAATCTGGAAAAATTCCTTCAAGACCAGAAAACAAAAAAATTTCTATATCTTTTTTAATAAAAAAATTAACAATTTCTTTTTCAAAATCATCAGGTTTAGAAACAGCTTTAGTCATAATAAAAACAGAATTTTTTTCAATACCAATTTTTTTTAAAATTTCAAAACGATAAAAACTTTGAATTCTATAAATATTAATGTCAGCTAAAACACCAAAAAAATCAAAAGAATCAAAATTAAAAATTGGATCAGATTGATAAACATAAATTGCTTTTGAACTAAGAATTTTTTCTTCTAAATTTCTAATTATATTTCATTCTATGTTTGTGTAACATTTTTTCAAAGAATCTAAAAAACTTTCAAAAGTCATTTTGTCTAATTTAAAGTTTTTTTTATTTATAAATTTATAACTAGTATTTTTATTAGTAGAAGCATCATTTAACTTATCTAAATAACTTTCTAAAAAATGAGCCCTCATTTTTAAACTTGAACTAAAACCAAATTTTTTTGCTATTCTTTGTAAACTTGTTTCAGAAAAAGGCATATTTTTACAAAAATCTTTAAAACTTACAGCTTTTAAAAAAAGAATTGGATTTTGGTTAATATAATCTATTGCACATAACTCTGTATGTGAAAAATCTTTTTCATTGTAATTTGTTATTAATTTAATTTTCATAATGAATCCATTAACTTAGTTTTAGTATAAATGTTTTTTAAATCATTAAATAAAAATATTACTTTCAAAAATATCAATTTATTGATTTAAAATATTCATAATATTTTTATTTTGAACAAAATATGATTATTTGACTTTTAATTGTTAGTTTAGTTTTTTTTGGAGTTTCTGTTTTTTTTGCATCTGCAGTGATTTTTATATATCTAAAAAAACAAAAATGTAAAAGAAAAGAAAATTTTTTAAAAAAACAAATTAATGAGTTGCTTGAATATAATTTTGAAAAAATTAATATTCCAATTGAA
>JAIDMU010000247.1 GCA_029050415.1 Malacoplasma sp. | reverse complement strand
GAACAATTTATAGATAAGATTATCTTTATTTTTGAATGAACAGATGATTTCAATCCTTTTAGAAACTCAAACTCATGAAAAACTATTTTAAAAATATATTATCAAAAATATATAAATGGAAGCACAATAAAAGAAATGTCAAAAAGTTTTTATAAATATAGTAAAAAATATAAGCAATATTATGTAACAAATAACGGATTTTTAACTACATCAAAACTAAAAAGTAATGGTGAAAAAAATAAAGAAGCAACAATGAGTGATTTTATACAAAACTGTATACATACTATAAATAGTTGAATAGAACACAAACTTTCTTCTTTTGTGTACTTTATTGTTTTTACTTTAATTGATAATGGGGTAGATGTAAATATAGAAAAAGACATTGAAAATATTGAAAATGAATGTGAAAGAGAGTTGCTTTCTTATGGATTAGAAAGGCATTTAATAAAAAAAATAGTAAAAAAATATTCTTTAAAAAATATAAATGAATTAAAAGAAATAATTTCAAATGATGATGGATACTTAAAAATGATATTCAATTATTTAGGTATTTTATAAAAACTTTTTATTGATTACAATTGCTATGTTTTTTAAACTTGCTTTATTTATTAATTATTTCTAACTAAATCATCAAATTCAGCTAATTTACCAGCTTTTACATTTCTAATTGGCATCATTTGATTAATATAGTTATAAACTAATTGTCCATTAACAAATGTCATCATTACTCTACCACTAATACGGTAGTCATTGAAAGGAGTTCATCTAGCTGAAGAAACAATATCTTCATTTTTGATTCATCAACGTTTAGTTGTATTAATTACAACTAAATCAGCATCATACCCTTCTTTGATTTCTCCTTTGTTTTTAAACCCACAAACTTTAGCAGGATTTTTACATAATACATCTTCTAAAATTGTAATTGGAATCCTTTTGTAATAGCAACTATCAAACAGAATTGAAAACATTGTTTCAAAGTTTGGTAATCCTTTTTGTTCAGTCTCAAACTTTTCAATTAGTGTAATTGGAGTATGATCTGAAGTTATCATATCAATTTTTCTATCTTTGATTGCATTTCACAATCCAAGATTGTTTAGCATTGTTCCCAATTTGTATTCAGTTGTAATTGTTTTTCTTTTATATTCATTAGCAATCATATCTCTATTAAATAATAAATAGTTAATACTTGTTGCTGTTCTAATGTTGTATCCTTCTTTTTTATAAGAAAGAATTTTTTCTAAGTCATTTTCATTTGTGATGTCATAAAAAACTAATTTAGTGTTTTTATCTTCACAAATACTAAAGAATAAATCAATATCAAATCCAGATAAATGTAATAAAACTAGTTTTGAAACTCTTAATGTATCAGCTAATCTTTGTGAATTGCTAATTCTATCATTGATGGTTCTAGAATTTATGTTAATGATTGTACCAACACTATAATCTTGGATCTTTTCTAATTCATTTAAGTTTGATAAATCTGACACTGAAACTACAAAACCAAAATTTACATGTGAATTTTCACTTGCATCATTTACCTTATTAGTAATAGCATCTAAATATTTTTCATTAATTGGAGCTGATGGGATGTCTACAAAAGTTGTAATTCCACCATATGCACAAGCACGAGATTCAGTTTCATAATCACTTGAAGAATAAGAAGACTGTTTTTTAATTCTTGAAAAAGCATCAATAAACCCTGGCATGATCAAGTTGCATTTCATATCAAAAACAGCATCAATTTTCTGATTTAGATAATATTCATTATCCAATTCAGCTTCACTTATTTTTTCAATTATTGAATCTTTAATAAGAATATCAACTTTTTTGCTAGTCGATAACAAACAATTTTTTAAAAGTGTAAGCATAGAAAAGTGAAACTCCCAATAAATAATATTTATGTAAAATACTTATCAATTTAAAATAACTAATAAGTTAAAGAT
>JAIDMU010000246.1 GCA_029050415.1 Malacoplasma sp. | reverse complement strand
ATAGAAAATGAATTCAATTTGCCTGTCTTAGCTTCAATACCAGATTATGAAGGCGATAAAGGAGGTAAAAAATAATTATGTTTTCAAAATTAAGTTTTAATGTTGATAAAAAAACATTTTCTAGATTTTTACTTTTAGCTCCTTATTTAATAATTACTATTCTGTTAATAGTTATTCCTTTAATCTTGGTTTTTATAAAACCTTTCCAACCAACAGTTGATTCTTCAACAAATGAATCTATTGCAATTTCAAATAACTGATCATTTTTAGGAACAACAATTTGAGAGAAAATAGGTTTATCATTTTTAGTAGCAATTATAGTAACAATTATTTGTGTTGTTATTGGATATGCTTTTGCTTATTTTTTATCGCTTTCAAAATCCCTTCCCGCAAAAATATTTGCTATTTCTTTAATGACTTCTCCAATGTGAATCAGTTTTTTAATTAAACTTGTAGGATTAAAAGAAATTTTTGATTTTATAAATGGACAAGCAAATAGTACATATGGATTAATTTATACAATCATTGCTTTAGTATATGTTAATTTACCAACTTTTGTTTTAACTATTTACACTTTTTTAAATACAATTCCTAAAAACCTTTTAGAAGCAAGTAAAGATTTGGGAAAAAATTGTGTTCAAACATTTTTTCAAGTTATTTTACCTTATACAAAAAATGCAGTTTTTAGTGGGATTACATTAATTTTTTTACCAACACTTACAACTGCTGGAGTTACTCAATTTATGGATAATTCAAATAATGGTGAATTAATTGGAAGTATCCTACTTGATAAAGGACTTGAAGGTACTGCAAGTCAAATAGCTTTAGCAAGAGTTGCAACTCTTTCTTTAGTTGTTTGTTTAATCATTTTGGTTTTATGATCAATTGCTGTATTAATACCTAAAAGCATTAAGCATTATAAAAAAATGAAAAAGGATAATTTAAATGCATAAAATTCAATTAAGTTCAGTACTAAGTTTTTTAAGAAAAACATATATTTATTTTCTACTTGCTTTAATTTATATTCCATTAATTTTTATTGTTGCATTAAGTTTTAATGGTCAAAGTCCTAAAGGAAACATACTTTTAAATTTTGGAGATGGTGAAAAATGAAATGATAATTGAATTTCATTATTTAGTGATTTAAGTAGTGATGGGTTTTTAGCAAATTTACTAAACTCTGTTTTAGTTGCACTTGTTGTTACTCCAGTCTCAGTAATTATAGGTTTATTTACTGCTTTTGGAATGTGATCATCTAAACAAAAAACAAGAAACTTTATAAGATCAGCATCATCTATAAATATTTCAATTCCAGATATTATTGCTGGTATTAGTCTTTCTTTATTATTTGCTGTTGTTTGAATACCATTAGGACTAGACTATGGTTATGCTACAACTGTTATTGCACATATTTCTTTTTGTACACCATATGCAATTGTTGCAATTTATCCAAGAATGGCTTCATTAAAAAACAATTTAATTAATGCTTCAAATGATTTAGGTGCATCAAAATTCAAAACTTTTATGAAAGTTATTGTTCCTCATGTTTACCCATCTATAATTGCAGCAGCAATAATTGTTACAGCAATTAGTTTTGATGATTTTGTTATAACTTTATTGGTTAGTGGTAACTTTAGAACTATTGCAACTAAAATTTATTTATCTGCTAAAGGTATTAAAGCTTGAATAGTAACTTTTGGAGCTTTGTTAGTAATTTTATTTATTTTTGGTACATTAATCCTTGCTGGATTTAAAATTTATAAAGTAAAATCCAAAAATAAAACTTTATGAAAAAAATAATTAAAATTCTTTTTGCTCCTTTATTTTCTTTTTTATTTCCATCATTTTTAACTTCATGTTCATCAAATGATGGATTTTACTTTGCAAATTTTGAAAGTTATATTTCTCAAGATTTATTAGATGAATTGGAAAGTCATCAATTAATGGGGTTTAACGGAACTAAAATAGATGATTTTAATTATAGAACTTTTTCAACTAATGAAGATTTGGAAAGAAATTTTTATACAAATTATGACATGGCAGTTCCTTCAACTTATCTTACTGTAAAGTTAGCAAATGAAGGTCAATTATTACCAATTGATTGAAAACAATTTAATTTATATAAATTAGATGAAAATGGTTTAAGAACTAATCAAAAAATTGAAAAAGCCTCTGATGCTTTATCATTATTTTCTCCCCAAGTTAGGTCTATTTTACTTACATATTCTTTAGATGAAGCTTATGAAAAAGAACCTGATAAAGAAAAAATTGATAAATGTGGAGGATTATTAAATTACTGTGTACCCTATTTCTTACAAAATTTTGGATTTGCTTATAAAACAACTGATGGGAAAGAATGAGATGAATTTAGATCTGAATTTAGCTGAAAAACAATAGTTGAATCAATGAAAAAACACGAAGATTATGTTAAAAAAATATCAGCTGTAGATGATTCTAGAACATTATATTCAATAGGAAGATTGGTTGAAACAAATGATCAAAACATTAATCCTGGAAATTCTCAACCCCAATTATCTGAAACATATGAAATAGTTGAATCTGAAAAAGACTATTTTCAAACATACCAAAATTTAATTTCTGGGTTATCTAAAAATACATATTACTTAAATTCTGATTCAAATAATGTATTAAATTCTTTTGCAGCACTAAATGGATCTGAAGCGATTTTTTCTTATAATGGTGACATTCTTTTTGGTATTCAAGGTGGTGATAATTATGCATATGATGAAAAAGATCCATCTGATTTTCAAAAATGAATTGAAACATATATAAATAATGAAGCAAGCAATACAAAAAATGAAGAATTTTTTATTAAAAGTGCAAGTCCAAAAAATTCTTTTCTATTACTAGACACAATGGTTATTAATCGGAATCGAGTTAAATCAGAAAAAGAAAAAAAAATAGCTTATTCTATTTTATATAAAATAGGGTTGGAAGGAAGTGATTTAAGTTTATATACTGATAGTAAAAAAACTCAATATAGTGACACAGCAATTTTTAATAATAATTCTGCTAACAATGTAAATGGTCCAGTACAAAACTTTGATTATGTTCAATATACTTCACCACTTCTAACATTAAATGCATATGTTTTAAACTCTAATAGCAATATTAATAAATATAATAATAGTGAAGTTATTCCAAGTTATAACCTTTACAATTCATTAAGTTCTAGTGTTAATGGAAAAGGCTATTTTACAGATATTTATAAAGAAGAAAATTTAGTAAAAAATAGTGGAAACAATGGTTTTTTAACCAAAACACAATATGAAAATTATATTGATACTTTAATTAGTGTATATGAAATAACTAATTTAGGTATAGAAGGTATTAATTCAAACTGCTTAAATAACAATATTCAATATTATATTTCAAATTTCACACCAAGAAATATAAGTGATTTAAATAAATCTAATATGAGTTGAGCATATTCAGATGTAAAATCTAATTACTTTTAATAATAAATATATAAATATAAAGGAACAAAATGTACATTCTAGGAATTGAAACAAGCTGTGATGATACAAGTATTGCAGTTTTAAAAGATAACATAGTTTTAAGTTGTGTAACTAAAAATAATAGTAGTCAACTTAATCCATATGGTGGAATAGTACCTGAAATAGTTGCAAGATTTCATGAGGAAAATATTGTTTTAGCTTTTAATGAAGCAATCACAAAAGCAAACATAAAAATAACAGATTTAAATAAAATAGCTTATACTAATGAACCTGGTTTACCAGGATCATTATTTGTGGGTGAAATTTTTGCTAAATCTTTAGCATATTCATTAAATATTGAATGTATTCCAATAAACCATATTCATGGTCATATTTTGAGTCCTTTTATCAATAGTAATCCAATTTATCCTTTTATTTCTCTTATTGCTTCTGGTAAAACAACTAGTATTTTTTTAGTTAAAAATGCAAATAATATTATTGAAATTACTAAAACAAAAGATGATGCAATAGGTGAAATGTTTGATAAAGTTGGAAAGGCTTTGGGATATGATTATCCAGGTGGTCCAAAAATAGATAAATTTTTTGACATTAATAAAGCTACAATTTCATTTCAATTTCCACCAGTTGAAAATGATTTTTCTTTTTCAGGAATTAAGAATAAATTTTTAAGTTTAATTAATAATAAAAAAAATAAAACAGGTATTATTGACAAAGTTACTATTGGATCATCTTTTATGAAATATTCAATAGATTTGATAATAAAAAAACTTGAATTTTATAAAAAAAAATTAAATACTGAACATATTTGTATTGGTGGTGGAGTTGCAAATAATAGTTATTTTAAACAAGAAATTAAAAAACTTTTTAAAAATAGTTATGTTCCAAAAAGTGAATATTCAACAGATAATGCTGCAATGATTGCTTTTGCTTATTTTGAAAAATCAAAATAATTATTTATAAATAAATAATTAAATATAATAAATTGAATTCCAAAATCCCTATCTATAAGATAGGGA
>JAIDMU010000245.1 GCA_029050415.1 Malacoplasma sp. | reverse complement strand
GTTTATAAATAATGAATTTATCTGAATGCTTTTTTTTATTTTCAAGGTCATTTAAACTTTTTTTAATAACTAAATCAGTACTGTTATTTTCATTAATTATTAAATTTTTATTAACTTTATTAAATTTTTTAAACATATAAATCCTTATCTTGCAGACCACTTAAAATACTTAATTGAAATTATTGAAAAAATTATCATTCACACAAAAGGTAGTATTAGTGATACTGTTTTCTCAGGTAAATTTAAAACCTCAATTGGTTTTGTATCACTTCCAATTGGAATTGTGTAAAAAGAATGATAAATATCAAAAATATTAGATTTATCAAAGCTTAAAACAAGTGAATTGCCACTTTGAATAATTCCACTAAAATTTCCATTTCAAGATTCAAGGATTAAATTTGAACTGGGTTTAAAAGGACTTAATATGTAACCAATGTATCACAAAGCTGGTATGTCTTTAACTGTTGAAAGTGGTAAAACCATTGCACATAAAAATTCTGAATAGATAATTACAGTAATTCCTATGGCTTGAATTGCTACATATGATTTACAAACAGAAACTAACATCATTCCCATTAATAAACCAACAATCAATAAAGTGAATTCACTAAAAATAAAACCACCTCAATCAACTGTTTCTAATGTAGTTTTAAAACTAGGATTCAAAATAGCACTTGATCCAAATGCAAAGCTACCTACATCTCAATTATTAGTAGCAAACATAATAAAAGAAAAAAGAATACATCAAATAATTGATATAAAAATAATTATGAAATAAAACAAAATTGCTACAAAAATAAATAAGGAAGGTTTAATTGGGGTTGAACCTATTCTTTTTAATAAAGAAGAATTTTTAAATTCAAAAAGCATTTGTGGCATTGAAGACAATGTAATTGACATTGGTGAAATTGCTAAAGAACCAGCTAAAATTTGTGTATATCCTAAAATTGATCCTAGAATAACTATGAAAATTAAAGGAAAAATAAAAGCAAAAAATGGACCAAAAAAATTCTTTCAAAATGATTCATTTATCAATTTGAATAAAGGTTTTGTTCCATTAAAAAAACTTAAAAATTTTTGAAATGATAGATTTTTTAAATTAAACATAATTTTTTATAAAATTCTCATTAATAATTTAACCTATTTTTTTGTATTTGTTTAATATTAAAAAACTATTTTCAATTTTTAAAAATATTTATTGTTAATTTGTATTAGTTGGTACATTAATCTAATTTAAATGAATTACTAAAATCAATAAGCATTTTATGAATATCTGATGGCGTCAATACTCTATTATCTTTTGTTAATGAAAAAGAAGCATTTTGAAAAATAGTGCTATTTTGTTTATATAAAAAAGAATTTTTTAAATCTGAATTTAAAACAAGTTTTTCTTTATTCATTATCAAATAAGACATAAAAAAATTAGTAATTTGTGTATAGATTGAAAGAAATTTTCATACATTTTTTTTATACAAAAAACCATCATTAATAATATTTAACATTTTTTTAAAATACTTAAATAAAATCTTATTTTTCATATTGATATAAGATCCTTCACAAAATTTTATCTCTAAAAGTTCTGTTCCTTTCTTATCAATACTAATTTTCAAATTTTTTAATTCATTCTTGACTTTAAAAATTTTTAAATTCACAAGTATAGTTGAAATAATTGAAAAAAGAAAAATTATGCCAAAAACAACATTAAAAGAAATAAATAAAGTTTGTTCATTACTATAAACATTCCCGCTTATTGCTAACCATAATCAAACTACATAAATTACAAAAGAAAAAAGAAAAGGTAATAAAACAGTAGGTAATATTTGTATTAAAAAGCTATATTTTAAATAATAATTGCTAATGAAATTTTTTGGAAAAATAACTGAAAAATTATGTAATTTAATTTTTTCTTGTTTTTTTAAAAGAAAAAATGAAATGACCAAAGCTATCAAAAATAGTAAAAAAGGAATCAAAAAAATTAATGAAATATCTAAAAACATATGCTACTACCCTAAATTAAATAAAAGATCCAGCAAAAAAATTAACTATTGGTATATATGACATAATATAAGCAGATTTATTAATATATTTTTTATTTTTAATAAAATAAAACAATTGCAAAATAACAACAATTAAATAGCAAAAAATTATTGGTATTACTAAAAAATAAATAGTAAACTCTATTTCTGATAAATATGATAAATATTCAGTTGCAATAGAATCCACAGAAACATCAATAAATACAACAATTGAAAAAGATAAAGAAGCATATGTATAAACATTATGAATAAAAAATAATTTAACAATGATTTTTTTATCTATTAAATTCTTGTTTTCTCCCATTGTTTTTTGTAAATAAATTGTTTCATACTCATTTTTAATTTCATTTTTTTTAGAAAAATAATTAAATATAGAAAAAATACCAAAAATTCTTTGAATTTTTAAATATTGCTGCATTATTTTTAAATCATAATGTTTTGTAAGAATTAAATACTTATTATTCATCATAAGAAAAAAGTTAAAAAATAAAAAAAATCAAACAAGATAAAAAAATATTAAAGTCTTTGTGCTGATATAAGTTTCAACAAAAAATAAACTAACCAATGAAGCAAAAAATAAAATAACTCCAAGTATAGCAAAAAAATTAAGAAACAAAGGATATAGTACTGATGTTGTTTTGAGTTTTAAAAATTTATCATTTAATTTAAAATTTTTCATTATAACTTAACTCTCCAATTAAATTATATTTTTGCTTTAATTTAATTTTTTAAAAATAAAGACTCAGTATTTTCAAAAACAAAAGAATCACAAAAATCTATAAGAATTTGTAAAACTTGTTCTGGCAGTAAATCTTTGTTATTACCAGTCATTTTAAAGCTCAAATCTTGTAGTGGATAAACTTCTAGTGGTATTAAATAAGGTTTAAATTTAAAATTTAAGTTGTTGATTTTATCTTTATTTATTCAAATATATCTTGTAAAAAGATCAAGAATAGAGAAGTAAAATAAAAAAAATTTTTTTGATTTACTTCCAGATAAAAAAAATTTATTTTTAATCAATTTTGATAAATTATTGAATAATCTACATAAATTTCAATTTTTTAAATTTAGTGTTGTTCCCTCTCTATTAAACCTTATTTTTAACAAATCAATGCTTTTTAATTCTTTGATATTTTTTATGATGATTTTTTTACTTTCTTTCCTTAAAAATAAAAGTTTTAAAACTAGAATAAATAGATTTATTAAACAAAAACTTACACCTAAGTAAAAAATAATATTCATAATCATAAATTGAATAGGATCAATATATTGCAAATTTATACCTATCATGATTCATAATCAAAGTGAGTAAAAAAACATTAAAAAAATAAATGAAAATAAATAAAGGTAAAAATAAAAACTATATTTTTTATATCAAAAAATAAATTTGTTTATTTCTTCTTGTTTAATTAGAAAAGAAATGTTAAATGATTTATTTTCAATATTTTTAAAAAAATTTTTAAAAATAAAAAAATGAAAAAAAATTAAGAAAGAAAAAAGAAATGACAATGATATTTCTATAAACATATTCAAATTTTAACAATCTTATTTAAATATTTCTAACAAAGTAAGTGCTATTGATACTAGTCCTGTAATTGCTAAAAATGCTGGAAAAATATAAGTTGAAGCTGTAATTGTAGCATTTGCTGTTACTATTCATGCATAAGCTATACTGTATAATAAACGACCCAGTTTATATACATCAGTTATTAACAAAATAGCATTTTTTCAATTTGATCTAGATTCGTCATATTTTGCTAAACCAATATCAACACCTGCTGCTGATGCACCCAAAACACATGATATAGTAGTTAAAGAAACACCTAAAATAAGATTACCACAAAGAAAAGATGCTACTGCTGCTATTGCTGCACCTGCTGCTAATGCAGTAAAGGTAATTTTAAGAGTTTTTAAAGTATTAACAAGTTCATTTAAATTGTTTTCAGTTGCATAGTTGGGTTCACTTGAATATAATACTGCTCTATTTCTATTTATTATAATTTCATTTTGTTTAACTAAATTTTCTTCTTTTAAATCATCTAAATTTTTTAAATATTCTTCTTTATATTCTGGATATCTTTCAAATAGATAATCATTTATTTGATTTAAAGTATAATTTTTTTCTTCAAAATATTCTAATAATTCATTTTGTTTTTTATTCATTAATTGGATTTGTTCATCTGTTAAATTTTCAACAATTTCAGTATTTTCCAAATCCAAATTTTCAGCATTATTAAAATTTTTAAATTTCATTGAAAATTTATTATTTTTTAAAATAGATTTAAAATTAAATTCATTTTTTAAAAAATCTGATGTTTGTTTATAATCAACAAAATCTGTATTTTTGTTTTGTATTTTATTTTCAACAATATTTTTATTCAAGTTACTAAAAGCCACTGGTGCAGAAATTGTTGAAACACTAACCCCCAAAAAACTTATTCACATTAAAATTTTCTTTCTTTTTTTCATTTTTTATATCCTTTACATTTCTATTAATTAAACAAATTTTAAAAAAATATAAAGTTAGAAATCAATATAAAGA
>JAIDMU010000244.1 GCA_029050415.1 Malacoplasma sp. | reverse complement strand
TTTCTTTGATTTTTATCATCTTAACCCTTTATTAAAATTTTTAGCATTGTGATTTAGTTTGTTTTTTTATTACATCAACATATAAACAATATTTGTTTCTAATAAATTTAAAATCTAATTAGAAAATATTTTTTAATAAAAATTTATACTTTTTTTGAATGCATTATTTAGATTTTACAATTTTTTAAATTAAAAAATTAAATATTTAAAATATGCTATAATATTTAAGTGTTTTAAAATGGATACATAGCTCAGCGGTAGAGCAACCGGCTGTTAACCGGTTGGTCGTAGGTTCGATCCCTACTGTATCCGCCATGGCCTGTTGGTGAAGTGACTTAACACACACGCCTTTCACGCGTGCATTCACGGGTTTGAATCCCGTACAGGTCACCATTAATAATATTTAGAGGGTTAACCCTCATCCAAGGAGTGTTAGCTCAGCTGGGAGAGCATATGCCTTACAAGCATAGGGTCGGGGGTTCGATCCCCTCACACTCCACCATGCCGACTTAGCTCAATAGGCAGAGCAACTGACTTGTAATCAGTAGGTTGTAGGTTCGATTCCTATAGTCGGCACCATTTAAATTATTTTCTATTTTGCTTTGTTAGCTCAGTTGGTAGAGCAAGTGACTCTTAATCACTGGGTCGGGGGTTCGAGCCCCTCACAAAGCACCAATGCACTTATGGCGGAATGGCAGACGCGTCAGACTTAGGATCTGATTCTAACGAGTGTGGGTTCAAGTCCCTCTAAGTGCACCATTAAAAAATAATATAATCAAATCCTGTTTTCAAAAACAGGATTTTTTCTTTTTTTACATTAAATATTAATAAAAATAGTTTTGTTTGTTTAAAACTTTAAAGTATTATAAACTGATTGTTTATAATTAATTTATTAGTGTTTTAAAATTATGAAGAAAATTTTTAATTATAATGAGTCATTAAATGTTTTTGATTTGTGAAGAAAAACTCAAATTAAAGTTGAGTTTATTCATAAACAAATTCTTAGTGAAAAAAAATCTGATGCATCTGAATTATTAGATAAATATAAATTGATTTTTTCAAAAGTTAATAA
>JAIDMU010000243.1 GCA_029050415.1 Malacoplasma sp. | reverse complement strand
AAGTGAAACAAAAAGACTTTGGTAGTATGATAATATACAAAATTTAAAAATAAAAATTAAAAAGATTAGTTATTAATTATCTTAATCCTGCTTAAAATAAATTGTTATAATTAGTTATTTAAATTGTGAGTGTTAAAAAAATGAGAAAAGTTAAAAAGAATAAAAAAATTTGAAAGTTTTCTGTAATATCACTTTTTGGTATTTTACCAGTTTTTTTAGCATCTTGTTCTGCTCAAACAAATTTTTTTGACAAAACAGTTTATAAAGATACAGGTACTTTTCTTGATAATAATACTAGTTTAAAAGATTATGTTTTTTCATCTTTAAAAAGCGATACTGGAATGAAAGCTTATTTAAGTGAAATTACTAATCAGTTAATTTTTAAATGACTAGAAAAGTTAAGTAAAACAACAAATATTAATTTTAAAAATTCATTTATTAATCAAAATAAATTAATAGAAGATAACTATAAAGATTTAGTAAAAAAATATCAAACACAATATAAGAATGACTGGGCTTTAAAATTTCAACAAGAAGTTTTAGATGGTTCAGGTGGTAGTGAACAATCTTATAAACAAAGTCAATGAAATTCTTGAGCAACTGCACAGTTTGAAACATATTTATTTAATAAAAGTTATTTAACTTATAAAAAAGATGATGGAACAATTGTAAATCCTTCAAACATTAGTAATGCTAATGTTGTAGATGTTTATAATGCTTTAGAAAAACAAAATTTAATTTTTGGTTTTCCCACTGTTAATGATTCTTCAACATTATCAAATGATGTTATAGACAAAACTTATGCAGATTTTATGCAATTTGTTTGAGAACAATATGTTCAAATTGTTAATCCATATGTTGTTGATATGTCACTTTGAAAATATGGTACCCCTCCTCAAGGTTTGGGTTCTTTATATACAAATGCATCAAGTACTGTTACTACGCAAAATCCTGATGAATCAACTAATAATCCTTCTGCTCCAACTGATATTGCAACAAGTTCTAATTTACAAAGTGCTAAAAATAATACTGTTATAAAATATAAAGAAGATGTTGCCAACCCTGATGATAGTGGAAATAATGAAGAGGGTGGTGATAGTGGTGGAACAACTACATCAGCTGCTGCAGCAAGTTATATATATCCATATTTTGGTAATGATGCAATAGGTTCAACAAGTGGTACAGTTTCTAAATTTGTAAGTTTTATAAATCAAGCTAATTCTGCAACTGATTCAACTATTAAATTACCAACTGATTCTAGTTCTACAACAACAGCTTCTAATACTAAAATTCCATTTAAGTCAAGTTATGATATAAATGGATATGGTTTGTTGTACATTCCAACTAGTTATACAGATGACAGTTCAACTTTTATTCTTGCAAAAAATAATTCTATATATTCTGATTTATATATAGAATTTGCTGCTGCTTCAAGTTATTTGTTTTGAAGAAATTCAAATGTGACAACTGATGTTAATTTTAAAAATAATTCTTCAACTACAAGTAATAATAGTGGAATACCAAATATTGATACAAAAATTCAAAAAGATTTATCAAATAGCATATCAATAAACAATGATGCTACAACTGGATTAGATACAATTTCAAATGAATTTATTTCTACTAGTTCAATCTTTAGTGATGGTGATCAATATCAAATAAAATTGGATAAATCATATGTAAACAAAGTTATTAATCAAAATGGAGATATTAGTAAATTAAGAGATAAAGATTTATATGTTATTGATTCTTTTATCCCAAAAAATAATAACTTATCTAATTATATGTTATTGAGAAACTCTGCTGGAGTTCATGCAATTACAATTGATGGATATAATTATATTAATGGTTCAACTACAGCAACTTCGACTTTATCAGCTAGTGAAAAAAAGAAAAGAGCTGGTCAAATTGTTTTATTTAGATCTTTATATAATACATTAAATGCAAAAGATTCTTCTTATTCTTTTGATGTAAATTTACAAACTGAACTGAAAACTTTTTATGAAAATAATGTTAGTTGATTAATTTATTTGTATGCATCAACAAAAACTGACAACATTTTATTTAATCTTAATGATTTAAATTTAACTGATAATGAGAAAAATGCTGCAAATGCTATAAATAATTTTTTACATGAAATTAGTTTTTATAAAAAAGTTGATGAATATAATGAAGCATTAATTAATGGAAAAAATACATATAGTGCAAATTATGGTACTAGTGTTTATGAAAATGGTTTAGCAGCACCTTGAATTTATAGTAGTTTTTCAGATAATGATGCAAAAACTTATGATTCTAATAAAAATATCTCATTTCAAATTGCTGCAACAGTTAGTTCAACACTAAATCCTTTTTCTGAAACTAATGAACAAAAAAATTATGATGGATCAAATTTTACTAGTTCAATAATTTTAGATTCAAATTTACAAGCTTTAGCAAATGAATTGCAAACATTAAATTCAGGTTTTGAAGGTTTTAAGTATTCACAATTTATTTATTCAAATTCTAGTTATGTTAATGCTGCTTTATTAGCTTATTCTAATGAAGGAAGCAATTTACCTAATTTAAGCAAAATTAATTATTTAAAAAAATATATTGGTGATTTTTTTAATTTTGATACTTTAAAGTTTAGTGCTTTAAATGTTTCTTATAGTTCAAAAACTGTAGATATTTCTAAATATTTAAATTATGCTTTATCAAATTTTTTCTTTAATAGTTCATTTGATAATGTGCAAATTAAATGATTGAAGTTAGGTGATGAAGAAAGTAAAAAATGGGATACTAAAATTACTACTAGTACTGATAATACTGATTTAAATGAAATTTTACAAAATTATAAAGTTAAATTATGAAAGTCAGAAAATGCAGTTTTATCTTCAACTGCAATTGAAAATTATTTAAAATTATACACAACTGTAGCTACAACTAAATTTATGGTAGAAAATAATTTTGATTTCTTTTTAAATCAAATGTCTTCATTAATTAGTAATGGTGAAGATGCTTATGTTGCTTGACAAAATTCTGAAAATAAAGCATTACAGAAAACAACTGATCAAAATAATTCAGCAAGTGCATTAATGTCTGCTAAAACAATTAATAGAAATATTAATAATAGTTATTTTTCATCATATATTGGTGGTTATAAAGTAACTAATCAAGATTCTAATCAAACTAAAGCTCCACTTACTATAACTTATCAAGAAGAATTAATTAATTCTACTTGAACTAATAGTTCTAATCCAAATATAGGAATTCATTCTTCATATCAAGATTCAACCACAGTGCCTGCATATTATTCAATCAGCAATAATATGTCTGGTTTTTTAGGTTTACAAAAAAATAGTTCAAATAGTTTAAATTCAATTGTTTCTAATAGATTATTTTCTTCACCAACACTTGATAATAAAGATTTAGTTGGAATTTTATATGGTTATGGATCTGACTTAGAAACTGTTATTAAAGTTATTCAAAATACTCAAACAGTTGATGGTATTAATAATATTGCAAATGATTTAGCTTCTAAATTGAAACAAAATCAATTAAAAGAAGTTGCTGAAAATAAAACAATAACTTTGAAAGAAAAAAAGAATAAATTAATTACAGCAGTTACTAATTTAAGTTCTAGTTTAAGTTCTACTAAGGTTTTTTCACAAAGAGCAGGTATTTTAAATGAAGGATACTTCACAGAAACTAATAATAATGGTTTATTATCTGATTCATCGCAACCATTGCTACAATTTGCTTCATATGTAATTCAATTAAGCAGATATAATTTATCATCAAGTAACAGTTTATTAGATGCTTTATCTGTTAATACAACAGAAAGTAATTCAGATAATGAAGGTGCTTTTGATATATTGAGTAATTTAGTTATTCAACAAGCAATTGATTCAAATTTACAAGATAGGATAATGAATTCAATTTTGGCAAGTGTAGGAAAAATAAAAGCATATGATGTTAGACTTTATGTATTTTTAGGAGTTGAATGGATATTGGATTGAAAAGTAACTAATCCAATTTCATCTAACAGCAGTAGTGGTAGTGATTCTTTAGGTACTGAAACACAACCTACACCTACTGTATAAAGTTGTTTAATAAGGAGAAGAAAATGAACAAAAAAAGATTAAAAAAATTTTTACCTTTAGTTTTATCTCTTGGAACAATAACTGTAGTTCCAACTGTTTTAGCATCTTGTTCTGCTCAAGTTTCTTCAACTTTATTAGATAATTTAGTTTCTAAAGGGAATGGATTACAATTAACAAATAATTTAAATTTATCTGATTTAGCTAAATATTCTTTAACAACTTCAACAGGTTCTAAAAAATGACACAATCAACTTAATAATCAAGCAATTTATCAGTGATATTTAAAACTTGCAACTAATAATGACTTATCAAATAACAAAGATGGTTATAATAGACTTTGAGAAACTCAAAAAAACAAAATTAATGATGATTATAACAATGCTTATGATTCATCAAAAAATTCTAATGGCAATGATTTTTTATTAAAATTTCAGCAAGATGAATTAGATGTTAATGGTGGAAATGAAGATGCTTGAAAAAAGCAAAAATGACTAGAATGAGCAAGTTCTACATTTGCATCTGATTTATTTACAAATTTTTATCTTTCTTTAGTTGACAAAAATGATAATTTTGTTCCTGCTACTAAAGCAAATCTTGAAAATGCTTTAACTGAAAGTTCAGATATCACATTTAAATTTAATAAAAATGGTACTAATAATAGTAAAATTGATAATTATGTTGCTAATGAATATGCAAACTTTCAACAATTTATTTATGACCAGTGAGTTCAGTCAGAAAATCCTTTTGTGATTAGTTATTCACAATGAAATTATTCAAATCCAGTTGATGGATTAGATTCAATTTATAATCCAAATGCTATTGGTAAAGATGCAGTTAATCAAACAGTTAGTGCAAATTACAAATTTCCATATTTTAGTAGTTCAAAAACAAATGATAGTTATTCAGATGTTGAAAAATTTAATAATTTTAAAAATTCTGCTAGGAATGGTTTTTTTGAAAATGATGCTGCTGCTGAAAGCATTGGATTAATTAATATGAACAAATATGGTTTTTCAGCTGATACTTCAAGCAGTTATAAATTAATTAATAATGTTAACACTTATACAAGTAATTCATCTAATTTATCACTTGCTTCAACTTTTTTATTTAGTACAGCATATAGTAATGATAAAAAAGTAAATAATGATATTAGAAAAAAAATTAGTAAACCGTTTAATAGCAGTAGTGGTTTGCCATTTGATTCAATAACATCTAATTTTGTTAGTGTTGATAAAGAATCTTTTAAAAACAAAGATTTATCAGGTACATCAGATAGTTCTAGTGAGACAACATATGTTCCATATACTCAAATTCAAGATAATCAAGTAAAACAAATTTTATCTTCAAATGCTTATTCACAATTAGCAAGTACTACTACTAGTAGTGGTAGTGATTCTTCATCAATAAAATATGATACTAATAATGGGTTGTATGTAATAGATGCATTTATTGCAACAGATAATAGTGATTTAAGTAATGTTATTTTTTTAAGAGATGATGCTGCTGTTTATGCTATTGCTTTGGATGGTGAAATTTACATTTCAAAAGCTAGCAATTTAATAGAAGCTAAAAAAAGGGCTGGAGATATTGTTTTATACCGTTATTTACAAAACAAATCAAATGCAAATACAGGATTTTCAATTGATTTACAACAAACTCTAAAAACTTTTTTTGAAGAAAATCGTGATTGATTAATTACTAAATATGCTCAATTAGAAACAAACCAAAGTTTGTTTGACTTCAATTTTATTAATGGTGATAAGAATGCTTTAATTGTGCTACAAGATCTAGCTAATTATGCTTATATTAGTAGTCGATATAAAAGAATGGAAAATTATGAAACAAACCTTTTTGAAACAAAAAATAAATATGATGTATCTGATAAATCTGCTTTAGCATCAAATTATGGTACAAAATCACTGTTTAATGGACTAGCAGCAATGTATCCATACCCTTTTACAGCTGCTGTTAAACAAGAAACAAATAAAGTTGGTGAAATTGGACATTATACTGCTTTAGATACATTGAAATTAGATAATCCTTTTAGTGTAAATGATCAGTCTTTAAAAGATATAGATTTAAATGATCCTTATGGTGAAAGGGGAGTTTATAAAAAATTAAATAGTGATATTAATTTATATATAACTAGTAAATCTTTTGGACCTTTACAATCAGATTTTGATGGTTTTAAATATAGTCAATACATTTATACCAATGATTTTTTTATAAACCAAGCAATTTTAGCTGTTGGTAATGATGGAAATCTATTATCAGATTTAATTAAAAAAAATGTTTTATTACAAAGCGGATTAAAAGAAAAATTTAATTTAAGTAGTTATGATTATATAATTCCCCAATTATATGACATAAATAACTATCAGTTTAATAATAATGATGTTAGCTCATACATTAATAGTGCGTTATCAAATTATTTTTTTAATTCAAATTTTCAAAATAGTTCAAGTAAATGAATTGATTTAAAACAAACTCAGAGTTTTGATTTTAATAATTCATCAACTACAACACCACCATCAACATCTTCACCAAGTTTACCAACTGTATCTTATGATGTTTTAAATAAATATAGAAAAGATTTATGAATTAAAGAAAATATAGAAATGAATGCAATTCCTGCTGATAATTATGTTAATTTTTTAACTTTATTGTCAACAATTGATTATTTAATGGCAAATGATGGTCAAGTCTTTCTTTCACAACTTTCTAGTAAACTTTCAACTGCAGATACTCGTTTATCATTTTTGGTTTGAGAAACAAGTATTGACACAAAAAATCAAAAAGATACTACTAACAAAAAACCAAATGAAGTACTTTATCAAAAAGATAATCTTTATTCAAATGTTAACAATTCACAAGGATCTGCTTATTATCCGCTTAATTCAGATTATAGTGTTGTTGATACATTAGGATCAGCTTTTGCTAATGATAGTTATTTATCTTCATACTATACTCATGTATCTGATATGATAAATTTTCAAGGTATCCAAACAAACTCTAATTTTCAAAATATTACTAAGTCTTTAGAAAATAATTTATTTGTAAATTTTCCAACTGATCAGAAGGGATTATTATATGGTTTTTCTGATAAAAGAGAAAATTTAGTTAATATGGTTAAAAATTATTCTTCTTCACAAGTTTTAGCATTAGCCAATAATATTCAAAAATTATTTGATTTAGATATTTCAAATATAGTAAATGCAAGCAATTTATCTCAAATGCAACAAAATTTAATATCAATAATTAATGATAATAACAAAATTAAAGATGATGCTTTTAAACCAAAACAAGGTTATGTAAACCAAGATTTATATTCTGAAGAATCTGATGAAATTAGTGGATATAAATATGCTTCATATGTTATTCAATTAAGTGAAAATAATTTAACTTCTGCAACAGGATTTTTAGATTATTTAGAAACTGCTTTTACTACTAATGATCCAAATCAAACAACATCATCTACAACTAATGCAAATAGTGAAAAACAAGCAAATGATTTATTTTGAAATTTAGTAGTTCAAATGGCTACAGATACATCAATTCAAACATCAGCTATTTCAAATGTTACTTCAACTAATAAAGTAACAGTTTATGATATAAGACTAAATAATCAATTAGGATCAAGATGAGTTTTAAATTATAAAGATCAATCTAGTTAAAATTTTGATGAAGTGAAAGGTGAAAAATATGAAATTAAAATTTAATAAAAAATTTAAAAAAAATAAACTAATTAAATATGGATTATTTTTAAGTTTAACAGCAGTACCAATTGCAGTTACAGCTTGTAGTGGTGTTAATCAAAGTCTTATAAGTAATTCATATTTAGTAGCAAATACTGGTAGTGCTTTCACTAGTAATTTTTCACTTTCTCAAATAGCACAAGAATCATTAAAAACATCAAGTGGATTTCAATGATATTTTGAAGGTGTAGTTGATGAAATTTTATATAATTGATTAGTTACTCTTTCTCAAAGAAATAGTGAATATAATGTATTACTAGAAAATGAAAAAGAAAAAATTAATTTTGATTATGATGATTCTATAAAAAATTATCAAAATTTACATGGTAATGATTGAGAATTGAAATTTCAACAAGAAGTTTTAGATCCAAATGGTGGAAATAAAAATACTTATATTCAAAAAAAGTTGAATAGTTTTGCAAGATCAACTTTTATAGATAAATTATTTTCTACTTTATATTTATCAGTTTATAATACTAAAACTGGAAATGTTGATTACAATCCAACTGAAGAAATTATTTTAAGTGCTTTAAAAAATACTGCTAATTCATCTACTACTACAAGTTCTGATTATAAGTTTAAATTTGATAATCGTATAGATTTACTAAGTTCATCTAATCAAAGACTTGATGTTGAATTTGCTTCTTTTCAAGATTTTATTTTTCAAAAATATGCTGAATATGAAAACCCCTATGTTGTAGATTTTGCTCAGTGAAATTATTCTGTTCCAAGTGACCCATTAGGAATAAACAGTTTATACAAAACACCAGAAAATCCTAATGCTCAAAATCCAGATGATACTCAAAACCCAACTGAAGGAGAACAAACTACACCTACAGAAGTTACAACAAGTAGCAATAAAATTTCATTAAAAATGAAAAAAAATATGAATTTTTATGATGATACTACAACTGATGATGGTACTAGTGGTGATTCAGGGGATTCTGGTACTGAAACATCAGCAAATGCTGGAAGCTATGCCTTTCCTTATTTTGGGAATGAAAATGCTACAAACACAGTTGAAGGAACACTTTCAAAATTCATTAATTTTTTGACTGGAAGTAAATTTACAAATAGTAGTTCTAATAAAGATGTAACTAATTATGAAATTGATTCAGAAACAGGAATAAAGTCAATTCCTTTAGTTAATTCTGATAATGTAACTACTTCAAAATTAATAAAAAATAGTACTTTATTTTCAGATGAAGGAACTGAATTTGCTGCAGCTGTTTCATATATGTATGGTAAAAATACAAATCAACTTACTGATATAAATAGTTCTATATCTCATAATATTGATTTAACTGCTACTGATAATAAAGGTTTAGATTTGATTTCTGCAAATTTTATTAATCAAAATAATCCTTATAATAATACACAAACTTCTGGTAATGATACTGCTAATCAAATAAATCCATTACAATTATCAACTGATTATTTGAAAAATATTGTTAACAATGATGGCAATTTAAAAGATTTGATGAGTCAAAATGTTTATGTAATTGATAATTTTATCCCAAGTAAAATTAAAATAGATGCTTCAAATGAATATGAAAATTCTTTAAATAAATTTATTTTTTTTAGATCACAAGATGGTGTTTATGCTGCTTCAATAGATGGTGATAGTTTGATAAGTAAAGGTACAAATACTCAGCAAAAAAAACTAAATTCTGCTTTTGTAGTTTTATACAGATATTTTTTAAATAAATATTCAAATCAAAATTTTACAGTTGATTTATTAACTGAACTTTCAAATTTTTTCAAAACTAATGTTAACTGGTTAGTTTATCAGTTTGCTTTACTAAGTAGTCATAAAGGGATTGATGGTACTAATTTTAATCAAACAATGTTTAATGTAAACACATTAAATTCTAGTCAATCAGATAAAAATTTAGCTACAGCCATTTCTGATTTTTCAGCAAGTGTTGGATATTATGATAAAGCAAAAACAGCTGCTGAAAAAATGTATGATTCTAAAAAAACTTATAACCAAAATTATGGATATAGTGTTTATAGTAATGGATTAGCTTCAAATTATAATTATGAATATGCAAGTGACACACAAGCTGATTATTATTCAGTAAATAAAAATTTTTTATATAAAAATGCAATTCTTTCTTCAACAAGTATCAATCCTTTTAAAACAGACCACAATAGTTCTGTTAATAGTAACACTAATAATAAAACAAACACTAGTTTATACACAACAATAATTAATGCTTTATCTAGTGTTACTGATTCACTGGTTGTACAACCAGCTGAATATGATAAATATTCTCAATATTTATACTGTACAAACAGTTATGTAAATTATGCATTAACTAATGTTTTATCTGACAGTGACTTTATTTCAAAATTAATTAAAAATTCTGTTTTTGAAAATTATATAGGAGATTTTTATTCAACTAGTGATTACAGTTTTAATTTAAAAAATAATCCTTTTAAAACTGCAAATAATGAAGATAATACAAGTGTAAGTGATTTGCAAGATTATTTAAAATCAGCAATTAACAATTTCTTTTTCATACAAAATTACCAAAATGAATCAAATAAATTGTTTGCTTATGGAACAACACCTAGTACAAAATCAGCTGAATCAAATAAAGATGATATTTTAACAAGCATTAGAAAATATAGTTTTGATTTATGAAATAACCAAAATGAAAATGAGTATTTAACTAAAGTTAGTAATTTTAATACTTTATATAATTTAGTTTCAGTAGTTAAATACTTTATGGAAGATAATTTTTCAAATTTTTTAAAATATATGAAAGATTTTTTACTTAATGAAAATGCTTTTGTTGTTTGACAAAATTCATCTAATGATATTTTAAATACCAATAATCAAGCTCCTACTTCTCAATCTTTAGTTGATATAGAAAAATCAAAAATTTACACTAATATTAATAATTCAGTTTTTGGTTCTTATTTTGGTAAAGCTGATACAGTTGTTGGTAATGCCAGTACAAGTACAACTACTACAAATTCTGCTTTAACTAATAATATAATTACTAACAGTTTTTATCAATCAACAGTAAATTCAAATTATTTTTTAGCCACTTCTTCACCTAACAATACTAGCAATAATTTATTGGGTTTTATGGGGTTGCAAACAAATAATGATAATAGTTTAGATTCTGATGTTGCTGATGCTTTATTTAGAAAAACATATAACAACAATATTAATCTAAAAGGTTGTTTATATAGTTTAGCAAGCAATAAAGAAGCATTAATAAAAATAATTAATAACACTGCAAGTTTTGCTAATTTATCAAACCTAGCATCAAATTTAGATACTTTGACAAATTATAATTATTCATTTTCTGTTTTAATTGAAAATAATTTATTGAAGATTTCTGAAAAGAAAAAAGAATTAATTAAAATTGTTGAAACATTACCATCTGATTATTTTACTAAGTTTGATGGTTATGTAGGTGAAGAAACAAATAGTGATTCAACAACAGTAATAAATGCTTATTCAAGTTCTAGTTCATCAGTTACTAAATATGGAACATTAGCATATCAATTAAGTTATAATGATTTTTCTTCTTTTGCTAGTTTACAAAAAGCTTTGGGTGCAAAACAAAACGATCAAAATAGTTATAAGTTTGCAAATGAAATAATTTGTAACTTGATTGTACAATTTGCAAATAAAAATACTGAAACTTTTTTACCTCAAATAGTTAACAAAAACAGAATTGAAGTTTATGATGTTAGAGCATATAATGCTTTTTCTCAAAATGGAATTATTTGAATAAGTAATTGAAAAAATATTAATTTAACAAATACAACTGACTAGACAAAAAAGTATTTTAAAATTTTTTTATAAAGAAAAGCATTTTGATGTTTTTCTTTATTTTAATTTTTATTTAAAAAATATTCTTAAAAAGAAATTTAAAATTTATGGTATATTGGTAACATTATTAAGTTTTTTCATTTTTTTAAAAATGCAAAAATATTTTTAATAAAAGGAATATTTTATGGATTTAGCACAAGCTAAAAAAATAGGTTTTTTATCAGCCTTATCAATTTCACTAGGTTCAGTAATTGGGGTTGGAATATTTTTAAAAAATAATAGTGTTATAGCTTCTTTAACTGATGGTGATAATTTTAGTTTTTGAGGTTTAATTACTTCATGAATTTTAGCTGCTATTATTTCACTTTTTGCAGCTTATGCTTTTTCTCAAATTTCTACAAGTAAACAAAGTAAAAGTGGATTAGCTGGTTGAGTTGATGTTTTAGGTGGTAGAAAACAGGGATTATTTGTTAAATTCACTCATTCATCTGTATATTACTCAATTTTAGTTTCGTGTTTACCCATAATATCATTAGAAGGTTTATTTTATGCAATTGATGGTGCAATAAATGGGAGGACTACAATTCATTTTGGATGAATTTTTATAGGGGGATTTGTTGTTTTTATTTCAATTACAGCTTTAAATTATTTGGCACTAAAATTTTCAAGTCGCTTGCAATTAGTGGGAACAATTACAAAATTAATTCCATTATTATTAGCTATTGTAGTTAGTTTAATTGGAGCAAATTCATCTCATGTAATAAATAATCCAAATGACATTGTTGATACAACTAATCCTGATAATTTGATTAATAGTGCTAACGGACTTAGTGTTAATGCAATACCTTCAACAAATTTTTTTCAAATTACAGGTGTGTTTTCAGCTCTTCCAGGGATTTTATTTTCTTTTGATTCTTTTTTAACAATTGGTAATTTGGCAACAGATATGAAAAAACCTGAAAAAAGAGTTCCTATTATTGCTATTTTAACAATTGTTATTGCTGCAGTTGTATATATATTAATCTCAATAGGTGCGGGTTTAACTGGGATGGGTTCAGTTGGTACAATTTTACAAACCCTTTTTCCAAAGGGAACTGAATTTGAAACTGCTAGAAAAGCAGTTGATATTATTATTAATGTTTTTATTAGTTTAAGTGCAATTTTTGTAGTAAATGCTTTGTCAATGGGATCATTAAAAAGTTGTGAAGGTTTAATAATTGCTGAAGAAGTAATGTTTTATAAACAATTTAAAAAGTTGAATTCAAAAAAAGATAATTTGGGATCTTTGTTTTTGTATTTAATCCAAAATTTATTTTATATGTTTATTTTTGGTGTTCCAGCAATCGCTATGAATAATGATGCTATTTTTGATAGTGCTACTAATGCTCCAACATTAGTTTTCTTTTTGGTTTATGGATATACTATGATTTTAGGAGTTAAAGATAGATATACAAAAAAATTATGTAAAAACCAATTATTTGGTTTTACTTTTGCTGCAATATTTTCAACACTTTTAATTCTTGTTGTCTTTTGCTATACCTTTTTCTACAATTTTATGTATGAAGTTGCAATTAATGGTCATTTAAAGAGTTCATCAGGTTTGTTTTATAGTAAAGGATTAAATGATGTAGATGGTCAAGTTTGGCTTAAAAGTTATGATGCTATTTTGTTTTGACTTATCTTTTTATGAATAATTATTTTACCTACTATAAATTATTTTGTTTTGAAAAAGCAAACTCCTAAAGATAGTCATAATGCTGACTTATTTTTTAAAAAAACTATTACAAAAAGTTGCTTTAAAGCAGTTAAATAATTATT
>JAIDMU010000242.1 GCA_029050415.1 Malacoplasma sp. | reverse complement strand
AAAATGAACTTTATATAAAGCTCATTTTTTTAATCATTAACCATAAATACTTTTATTTCTAAAAGCAATATCTCTTTTTTTCATTTCTTTTCTTTTCTTTGTTCTAATTTTTTCATCAATTTCAAATCTTTTAGACAAAGATTCTTCTTCAGCGATTGATTCTTTTTTCATTTCTGCTATAAAGATTTTTTGTTTTTTAATCTTTACTTCTTCTTCTCTTTTTTTAGATTCAAATTCAAAGTTTTGTTTTTCCAATTTATCTTTTTGAATTTCTTTAGTATCTTCTCACTGTTCTAATGAATCATTTAAACTATTTTCTCAATTAATAGATTCTCTTCTATTTGAAAAAGTTTTTTTAAGAGTTGGTTGTTTTTCGCTTTTTTTAACTTTTATAGCCATATTAACCTCAATAACCAATACTATAATTATAAAAAAACCAAAAATAAAATTCAAACTATAAGGATTTGAAAAAATTAATATTTTTATCTCTTTAATTCTAAAAAATTAAAAATAAAACTATTAATAAGTAATTTTTTTAAGATTAATACTACTTATATTCATTGAAATGTAATAAGTTAATAAAACAAAAAAGTTCAGTGAAACAGTTAAATCATCTGATTTATATACATCAACCAAAAAATGGTTAAACATTAATAATGAATCTGAAACCAAAAATAAAACCATTGCTATTAATTGAAAAAGAGCATAAAGACTTTGTTTATCCATATATATAAAAATTGATAAAACAAGTGATGTTGTTAAAACCAAAGCATAAAAATTAACTGTAACTCAATAAAGCGGATCTTGATTAAAAATACTTAATCCAAACATTAAATTAATTATTAAAAAAACTACAAAATAAATTAATAAAGAAAATAAGATTTTTTTAATTGGAAATTTTGAAATAAAAAAACAAGAAATTATGTAAAAAATATGTGCTGCAAAAAAAGCAATCATTCCAGCTAAAAAATTAAAATTAATACTAACATCACCAGCAAAACAAAATAAAACAAAAACCATAAAAAAATAATGCTGAATTTTTCTTTTAAAGTTTAATTTGTAAATAGAATAAAACATCATCACAACAAAAACCAAACTAGTTAGTGATTTGAAAATGGTATATAAATTACTGTAAAGTTCAAAATTGTTAAAGTGATTAAGTGTTTCAAAAACAAAAGTTAATATAAATAAAACTATTGATAAAAAAACACTAATAACTGTAAACAAAAATTTTTGGTAGTAAGCTACCTGAATTTTTCAATCTATCCTTACATTTTTCATAACTTAATTTAAATTTTTTGCTATTTTTCTTGCTATATATATTACTCCAATTTTTAGCATTTTTTTCATTAAATTTTTTACATAAATTTAAAGATAATTTTTTAAAAATATTATATTTTTATAAATAAAAATAAATTAAAAAAAAACATTATTTATATTGTTTTTTTTTATT
>JAIDMU010000241.1 GCA_029050415.1 Malacoplasma sp. | reverse complement strand
AATTCCTTATTAATTAACTTTTTAAATTTATTTATCAATATTATAATTAATAAATTTAATTTTGGAATTGATTACTATAAATTTGTAAATTACTATTATAAATTTAGTTAAAAATTTAAATAATAAATAATTTGGATAAGTAATATAATTTTAAATAGTTTGTTATATGTATAGGAAATTAATATGAAGAAAATAGCAATTTTAACATCTGGTGGTGATGCATCTACTATGAATAAATGTTTAAGTACTTTTGTAACTTATGCTAGTGAATATGATTGTGAAATATATTTTGTTTGCAATGGTTATAAAGGACTTTACAATAATGAATTTTACAAAGCTAATTTCACTGTTACAAAATCATGATGAGATTTACCTGGAACAAAAATTTATTCATCTCGTTTTCCAGAAATAAAGGAAGAAAATGTAAGAAACCAAATGCTTGAAAATTTAAAAAATAATAACATTGATTGTTTAGTGGTAATAGGTGGTGATGGTAGTTATAATGGAGCTAAATTGCTTTCTAAATATGGAATTAATGTTATTTGTTTACCAGGAACGATTGATAATGATGTTACATCTACTACATATTCAATTGGATTTGATACTTGTTTAAACACAGTTGTTGATGCAATAAAAAAAATTAAATCATGTATGAACTCTCTTGGAACTGTGGGGATGGTAGAAATTATGGGTCGTCATTGTATTGATTTAACAGTATTTGCTGGGATAGCTACTGAATCTGATATTATAATTACCCCAAGCAGTCATTTTACACCTGAACAACTTTTAGAAAAAATTAAAGAAAAAAGAAGAACTAATAAAAAAGGAATCATGATTTTGTATGTTGAAAATTATTTGGGAACTGGTGATATTCCATCAGTTGATGAGTATATAAAATACATCCATACAAATTCAAAAGAAAAAGTGAAAAAGAATGTTTTAGGTTACTTACAAAGAGGAGGTTCACCAACTGCAATGGATTTAGTAAGAGCTTCTTTAATGACAAAAGAAGCACTTGAATTAATTAAAGCAAATATGTTTAATAGAGTGATTGGGGTTAACGAATTTCAAGTTGTAAGTTATGAAATTGAAGAAGGATTAAAAATGAAAAATCCTAATCGTGAAAAACTTATTAAAAACTTTTTTTAATATGTTTTACTTATTTTTATAAAATAAGAT
>JAIDMU010000240.1 GCA_029050415.1 Malacoplasma sp. | reverse complement strand
CATTATAGATAGGTAAAAAAATATAAATAACTGCATAAAAAAAATTAGATTATTTTATATTTTAATTAACAAATTCCATTAATTCATTAATGAATTTATAGTAATTAAAATATTTTTAAAAAATTGGATTTTAATTAAAAAATTTAAATTATTTTTTATTTTTGTCAATTAAATATTTGTTATTTTGTAAAAAATAACACTTTTTATAATAAAAAAATTATCCAAATTTGGATAATTTTTTGTATTTTATATTAATTGTTTTTTTAAGTATTAAATCAACTATTTTGAGTACCTACATAACTATCTACAGTAGTGTTTTGAACTGTTTCATTATAAGAATTATACTGAGAGTTTAAACTTTCATATTGACTATTCATAAAAGATTTTAAATTTTGAGATGTTGTATTTGCTAAATTAAGTCCTTTATTTTCTTGATTTAGTTTTTTAAATCCTTTTGATGAATCATTTTCATAACTATCTTGCATAAACAACATTGGTATAGTTACATTAAATTTATCAACATTACTATTTTTATTTTGGTACAAATATACTTTTTTCATTTCTATATCATACCCTCTTGAATAACCAGTTGTTGTACCTCAAGTTTTATCAACTACAAAAGGTGTAGAAGAATCATTCAAATAAAAACCATTTTGCTTGCTATCTTGGTCACCTGTAACTTGTTTAATTTTATTAAATCCACTTATTGATTGAAATGGATATCAATTAGTCATATATTTTAATTTACTTAATTCTTCATGAACTTTACTGCCCAAATAATTACCAGTTTTTGCATCATAAATTTCCATATTTCTGTTTTCTTTACTTCATGATAAAAAATCACCTTTTTTACCAATTATTGAAACATAATTTTTATCAACAGCCATTACTGAACAAGTTGTTATACCAATATCATCTCCACCATCAGATTCATCAGTATTCTTATAATCATTATTTGTTCCATAATAATTAAATAACTTTGCAATTTTTTGGCTACTATTTGATGTATCAACTTCAAACATCATTCTAATAGCACCCAATGCTTTAATTCCTACTTTTGTTAAATTTTTAGATATGTCATATTTCAAAGCATTACCATCACTTAATTGAATTCTTCCTGAATATGAACCATCAATTATGTTTAAATAAAACTCAGCACTTGCTGATGTTGCTTTTGCAAAAATAGTTATTTTTGTATCAGTTAATTCAACTTTAAACTTTACATTATTATTTTCAGTAGAATTTTCATAAACTCTATTTTTATCTGGATCTTTATTAAAAAATGCTTCATACATATTTGCAATTAAAGTTGTACTATCAAAAATTAATTTAGCACCTTTTAATACTGTTTCAATTTTTGAAGCTATTGTCATAAATTGATTTAGTTGTTTTCCAATTCCTCTGTTTGTTATATTATCTAAACTAACATAATTACTAAAATCTTGTTGGGTATAACTAACTATTCTATTTTCTTCTTTAAAACTTGATGGAAATAAATCTCAAGTATTAAACATTCTCATAGCAGATTTAATTAAATTAACTACATCTTTAATATCATGTGCAGGTTTAGATTGTTCTTTGTCAGAAGTTCCTGATGAACTTGGATTATCAGTGTTATCATTACCAGTGTTATTATCATCAGTATTATTATCGTCAGTGTCATTGTTATCAGTATTTGTCTCTTGTGAAGTGCTTTTATTATCACAACTTGCTAAAACAATTGGTAATGGAATTGCAGCTAAAAGACTGAAAGATAATAATAATTTTTTAAATTTTTTCATTTTTTCTCCTTTTATTAAGCATCTGCTTTTACATTTTTAATCAAATAAATACTTATATACAAACCATAAAAAATAGAAGATACAATTGAATAAACTAAAATTAAAAAAGATAATGCTATAGCAGCAAAAAGCATAAATATTGTTCAAAAGAATCCACCACCACTAACAAATGATCAAATAAATTGAAAAGATAATGGAACAATAAGTAATCCTGTTAGTTTGAAATTTTTTGAAAAACTTCTAGTAATAAAAGCAGGTTCTGTATAGTCTTGATAATCTGGTGCAAAAAAACTTCTAATGTTCAATTCACCTTTTAAAACAATTACAATTATATTTTTAATTAGTCAAATTAAAGCAGCAATACACCCAAGTGCAATAGCACTAACACTTGAAATCTCACCACTAAAACAAGATGCAACCACAATTGAAACAATTGCAAAAACAACTCAAATAATAGTTAAAACTAAAATTGAAATTGCTTTACTTTTAATACCTTTTGCTTCTTCTATACTAATTTTTTTAGGTAAATACTTTGCTTCTAAAAAACATATAGGAGAACAATATAAATGATTAAAAGGAACATTACCAGATTTTAAATATTTGCAAACAAACTTATTTTCTGGGTCATACTCTCCATTTTCTATCAACTGCTGTTTATATACTGAAAGTGGAACTAAACAATTTTTATCACATTTTTTTACATGACCACCTCCACCTCTTTTTTTCCCTTTATGTGATCCCAAACATATTAATTGTTCATTTTGATTAGTATCTGTTTCAAATTTATTAGAGTCATTTGTACTTTCTGTAAAAGACTCTTTTTCATTTGTATTATTGTCAAAATTTTCCATTTTTTTGTTTTTATATCTCCTTCAAAAAAAATTATATTTTTTTTTTTTTTTTTGCTTAAAAAGTTAAAAAAATCACTAACTAGAGGTTTTTTAATAGTTAGTGATTTTTAAAAAAATATAAAAATA
>JAIDMU010000024.1 GCA_029050415.1 Malacoplasma sp. | reverse complement strand
AAAAAAAAAAAAAAACAGAAATATCAAATTCTGTTTTTTTTAAGACAAATTAATTTCTACTTCAAAATAATTATTAAATTTTAAGCTATTTGGATCAGAAATATCAACAACTGAATATGGAAATCAAACTTGAATTTTTACTAAAGTAACACTAATAGTTCCGTATTGAACTCCAATAAAACTAACAGGAATATTTGAATTAACTTCGGGAGTGACATTTATAATTGGTTTTACATTAGATTGATATTGAATAACAGAGTCAATTACAGTATTTTCAAAATTATTAATAAATATTGGTAATTTACCAGTTAGATCTTCATAAATTACTTGGCTATTAATAGCATTAGTTTTGTTGTATTTTAAAGAATAAGTATTACTATCAGTAAAAGAAATATTCTTTTTTAAAGAACTGTAAAAAGAATCATTTGGTTTAATTCATTTAAAATAATTATTTTCATAATATAAGTCTTGTTCATAATCACCAATTATACTAGTTTTATCAATAACTGGAATAATTCCATAAAAATAGTAGTCTCTTAATAAGTAATCACTTAAAAATTGTTTTAAAACATTAACTATCAAATCATTTATGGGATGACTTGCTATTCCTAATATTGGTAAAGAAATATCATAAAAAGATGTAATTGAACTAAACATTGTTGGCATATTTAGTTTCATTTTCATTGTGTATGGAACACTATAAGCTAAATAATATTTTCCAGATATTGAAGAAATTTTTGGAGTTAAATAAATTTGTTCATTGTTTCCAGAAAATGAAAAATCAATCTTATCACCACTACCAATTGTAACTTGCAAAGCAACACCATTTTGTTTTAAAACATAATTTAAAATTTCTTTAGGAACACTTGTTCCACCTAAAGATATTGTTTTAGGTAAAATTTCTAGTAAAGAATTTAT
Organism: Malacoplasma sp.; assembly: GCA_029050415.1. Lineage (GTDB taxonomy): Bacteria > Bacillota_I > Bacilli_A > Mycoplasmatales > Mycoplasmoidaceae > Malacoplasma. The sequence goes on along the minus strand of JAIDMU010000024.1, from coordinate 833 downwards.
ATTAAAAGTAAAAGAGTTTTTAAATTCAAAAAGAATTTTGTAATCATAACTTACTTTTTCATTTTTAAAAGCAAAATTTTCAAATTTTTGAGTAATTAAATAATTATTTCTGTTACTTAAAAAATTAAGTAATGGTACAATTGTATCTTTTAATAAATTTATTAAGTTGGATGTGTTTAAATTTGCATTATTTGGACTTATTATTTGATTTGCAATAGCTAAAATTAAAGAATTAGAAGTATCACCTTGAACAACATTAAAACCCATTGATAAAGTTAATAAATCTGAAATTATAGAACGTCCTTCTTCTGATAGTAAATTATTGATAACTAATTTTGAAGGATTTGAAACAATTAAATTAATGAACCTAAAATATAATTGATAAACTGATTTAGATTCTTCAGTGCTAGCAAATAAATCAATTAAAGCCTTTGATTCACTACCAAATAAATAACTTAAAAATGACAATGTTGTTGTATTTTTGTTAAAAAGACTATCAATTAATCTGTTAATAAAATTACTATTAATATTTGTTTTTTGAGAACTAACAAAAAAAGAAATTAAACCTTTTATGTCATTTTTTTGAGTTAACAATTCTTCATCAGTTAAATTTGCACTTATTTTATTTATGTAAGAATAAATGATTTCACCATTAATTGTTGAATCATTAATTAATAAAGCTATTAAATTTGCTAATGTTAAATTATTATTGCCAATAACTTCAAGCAATGATTTACCACCACCAATAAGATCAGAAAATAATTTTAAATAATTATTAAATTCACTATTATTTCCATCAATACCTAAAAGTTCTAAAATAATATAACTTATAT
>JAIDMU010000239.1 GCA_029050415.1 Malacoplasma sp. | reverse complement strand
TGGGAAAAGACTAATTTTTGATTTCTCTAAACCAAATGCAACAATTTTAAATAATTTAGAAAATTTTAATCAGTTAACTGAAAGCAACAAAATTTTAACAACCATATATACAATCGATACAAATGACATTATTAATTTAGAAGAATCTGTTTTTAATAGTGCTTTAAAACAATTAATTGACAAATCTTTATCTTTACAAAACAATACTGGAATGATTATCATTAAAACTCATTATCAAACTAATGATGAGTCTTTAAATGAAAAGATTAATAAAAATAGTGAAAATGTTAAAAAGATAATAAAAACATATTATGGAGATAATCTGGAAAAATTACAAAGAATTGGATTAGTAGATCACAGTGAACTAACTAAAGGCAAAACCCAAAGTGATAATGATATTTTTGTTGATAAATGCTTAACAAAAAATAATAAATTAAATGCTTATGGACAATTAGAAATGTTGTATGAAACAATTTCATCTTTGTATAAAAATAATCCCATTGATTTAGCTAAAATAGCTAATTTATCTGTTGAAAATATTGAAAATAAATATCCTACACACTCATTATCTGCAAATAATAGTTATGTAGTAATTTCAGATGATGTAAATAAAAGCTATAATCAAAATTTTAATGAAACTATTGATAAGATTAAAAATTTTCAAGAATATTTATCAAATTTAGTTTCTGCAAAATGACAATTCTTTGGAGATTCATTGACATATAGTGGAGTTCAAACTTGAGGATATAAAGGATATGTAGATTATCTACGATGAATTTTAAAAAGTGAATTTAATCATCAAAATGATGTTTTTCTAAATCAAGGTGTTTATAGTGCTACATTTGTTGCTAATTCAAATAAAGCTGGTGAATATTCTTTTCCAGAATTAAGTTTTAAAAATTATTTAACTGATATTTTATATGTAGCAATGGGAACAAATGATGTAGTAAAAAACCAAAGCAATGTAAGCAATTATATGTCTGTTAACATTGAACAAGTTTATAATGATTTTAAAAAGTCTAACAAAAATGGATGAATGATTATTTCAACAATTCCTTATTTTTATTCAATCAATGCAAAAACAATGAAAAATATAGTAGATGAAGCAAATGAAACAATTAAATCTTTTGCCATGAATAAAAAAGATGTAATTTTCATTGATAATAATAGTGCTTTAAATAATGTAGTTACAAATGATTTAGGATTGACAACAGAAAATGCTGGAAATTCCACTCGTATTTTTGAACTATATGCAGATGATAAAGTACATTTCAATACAAATGCTTATATCATTATTACAAAAAACATTTTGTCAAATTTAAATTTTGATTATTCAAAAAGTGAATTTATGAAATTTTAATGATTAAAAAATCTACATTTTAAATTTTATTTTTAACTTTTTATAACTTTGATAAATTTTATTATTGAAAAAATAAAAAAGGAAAAATAAAATGGATAAAATAAATAAATTTAAAGACTGACTATTAAACATCAAAGGATATAGCAATAAAACTGCTGATGTTTATTTTAAATATGCAAAACACTTAGAGACAAATAAAAAAGATTACATTATAAGTATGAGTAAATATAAACATACATGCAATAACACTAAAAGAGTAATTTTAAGTGCTTTTAAAAAATACTATGAATTTATTAAAGATAAAAGGAAAAATCAAATCATTCTTCCTAAAAAAGAAAAAAGAGTACAAGATTATGTAAGTTTTGAAGAATATAAACAATTGATTAATTTTGTAAAAAATCATAAAACTACAAATATCAGTTTAATAATTATTAGATTGCTTTTTGAAACAGGAATAAGGTCTTCTGAACTTTTGAATATAAAAACATCAGATGTATTTAATAACAGAATTAGAATATATGGAAAAAATAGATTAGAAAGATTTGTTTTTGTTTGTGATTCACTAGCAAAAATAATAAATGATTTAAAAATAAAAAAAATCAAAAATAATAATCATAAGTTATTTTCAATAGGATATAAAGCTTTATATAAAAGAATCAATAATTTAAGTAAAAGAATTAATAAAAAACTTTCACCACATATGTTTAGAAGAGGATTTGCCACACACTGTACACTCCAAAATATAGGTATTTATCAAATTTCTCAAATGATGGGACACGAAAACATAAATACAACTAAAAATTATATTAAATGCAATTTAAATGAAGAAATAATGGCAACTATTTTTAAATAAATAAAAAACTGGATAACTCCAGTTTTTTATTTATCTCTGAATGCACTTCCTTCAGTTATTGTTTTTTGTACAAATTTTCTAATTAAAGTTATTTCAATTGGTTGTTTATTAACAATTTCATTTTCTTCTAATTTAAATTTTATTTCTTTAATTAAAATTCTGCACTCATCATCACTTAGCTCATCAGGATTTACTATAACATCAATTTCTCTACCCGATTTTATTGCATAGGCCTCACTAACACCTTTAAAAGATTTACATATCTTTTCTAATTCTTCTATTCTTTTAAAATATTCTTCATTTGATACAAATCTAGCACCTGGTCTTGAAGCACTTAGTTTATCAACTATTTTAACTAATGCAGCATATGGTGTATTTGGTAAAACTTTATTATGGTGTGATTCAATAGCATTAACAATATAATCATCAAGATTGTATTGTTTTGCTAATTTAACACCAGAACTTACATGATCATTATCAATTTCAAAATCAATAGCTTTTCCTATATCATGAAAAAATGCTGCTTTTTTTGCTTTTGTCTCTTCAATTCCTAATTCTTTTGCTAAATCTGCTGCAAGTAGTGCACATTCTGTACAATGCAATAAAACATTTTGGCTGTATGAAGTTCTAAAATTTAATTTACCTATAATTGAATATAAGTTTTGGTTAACATCAAAAATTTTTAATTTATTTTCTAATGTTTTTTTACCTAATTCAAAACATATTTTTTCAAAGTTTTTTTCTACATCTTCATAAATTATAGAAATTTTAGTAACATCAATGTTTTTTGTTTCCAAAAGCTTTTCCATAGTTTGTTTTGCTTTTTCTCTTCTAATTGGATTTGGAGAAGAAATAGTTACAGCTGACAAATTAGGTTCAATAATTAAATCAGTTTTAGTTGTTTGTTCAAAGTGTCTTTTATTTCTTCCATCTTTACCTATAATCTTTCCTTTTAAAGATTCATCAGGTAATTTTATAGTGAATGAAAAACGAGAAGAAACAACATTTTCAACTTGTTTCTCCATTGCATTTATTAAATAATAAACAGCTTTTTGATCTATTTCATTTTTTATTTCTTTTTCAAACTTATCAATTAATTTGATTTTTTCAAGATTTAATTTTTTTTCAAATTCAGACAATGAATAAGAGTTTTTATT
>JAIDMU010000238.1 GCA_029050415.1 Malacoplasma sp. | reverse complement strand
AAATTAAATTATATAAGGTTGATAACCTGGGATTGTTTTAATTATTTGTCCATTACTTTTATTAATAATTTTTACTTTATATATTCAAGTTTGGTGTGCATAATTACTACCTGAGATAGTTCTAACATCAGTAACTGAAAAATCATAAGCCCCTCAATAACATTCAATTAATTCTTTTCGAATTTCTGAAGCCACAGAATTTCTAGTTGCATCATTGTAAGGCATTCCTGAATAAGCTCCAAAGCTTGATACTCATTGGTTTGGTAAACCATTTGAATCATAGTTAGAATCAATTAGAGATGATAATTTTGATAAATCTGTTGTAGTCCCTGCTTGATATGTTCCAGTAAATGGAACATAAAAACTAAATTGTACTTCTTTGGCATTAGTAGAACCATTTGCTCATTTAAAACCATTTTTTGGTTTAACATTTGCTCTAAAAAATATTTTTCAACTTTGTGAATAACAAAAAGCTGGTTCCCATTTAGCAGTCTTATAATCACCAACTGGATCAACTTTATAAAGTTTTTGGTAATCTTTTATAGCACAATCAAAAATTGTTTTTAAAATTCATTCATTTTGAGATTGATCAAGTCCAAAAAAATAAAAAAATCTAGTATATTTTCATCCATATGTTGTATCTTTATAGTTAGATAAAATTGTTGAATTAACTGTTCAAAAAATTGGTGCACGTACAACTGTATTAACTACTGGAGTAATACCTCCTTCTGGGATTATAGTTAAGTTTGGTATTTTAACCAACATTTCTTTAGAAATTCTTCCAGTTCCATCTTTTCATGAGTGATTTTCTTGTGGTAAGACATTTATTTTAAATGTCTTATCTTTAAGATTAGCTGAATTTTGTACATATTCAAATGTAGTATTTGCAAAATTAACTCCTGATTCTGCTGCAAATTTTAAACTTCCAAAATTTTTGATTAAATAATCTTCTAAATCTTTATCAGAAGTAAATTTTCCACTAACACTATTAGTAATTTTTGCACTATTTGGTGTTTCTGCATCTGATAATATTTTTAGATTGTTTAATTTAATAACAACTCTTTGTTCTGACTTATCATTATCTAATTTTGCTCCATTTACTGGTGTAGCTATGAACTCAAAAGTTTTTTCTTTAAAGTTTGCAGAATTTTCACCATATGTTATTTCAACATTTTCATATTCATTAGCATTTAATAAATATTTACTTTCTCTGCTTAATAAATTTTCACCAGCAAAAAAATTTTTTAAAAATTTATCTAAATCTTCATTACTTTGTGGATCAACATAAATTATTTCATTAGTAAAAAAATCAGTTTCTGGTGCATAAGCCATTTTAATTGAAGGATTATCATTAGGATTGTTTGGATCTTTTTGGTCACCTGGATTGTTTGGATCTTTTTGGTCACCTGGATTGTTTGGATCTTTTTGGTCACCTGGATTGTTTGGATCTTGTGAAATGTTTCCAGAGATAGTTGATGATTGAACACTAGTTTTAGTTAATACACTTGGAGCAATACCAGCACTAACTGCAGCTGCAACTGTAACAAAACTAATTAAAATTTTCTTTTTCATTGAAAAACTCTTTCCAAATTTTGGTGAAAAAAAATTAGATAATACTATCTTACAATATTTTAAATTCCCCAAAACTTTATATTCTTTGTGTTACTTATAATACCAC
>JAIDMU010000237.1 GCA_029050415.1 Malacoplasma sp. | reverse complement strand
TCATTAAATTTTCTTTTTAAATAAATTAAACCAGCAAAAAAGATAATAAGCGGAATCATAACTAAACAAACTGAAATTGCTATAATTTTTGCCATAGCTTCAGGCATTACTAAATCGTTTTCATATTTTTGATTGTAAACTTCTTTAATAAATTGCGTAGAGGTTACTTGTTCGTTTTTATAACTTGGATAAAAACCATTTTCAACATATGGATCATAGATTTCAGCAATTTTTTCTTTATTAATTTCTACTTGAACATTTGGATAATCAAGGGGTAAATTTTGTCTTGCCACAACATCAAAATATTCAGGAATTGGTCAGTAAAACGGATTAAAGCATTGATTAATAATTTCATTATCATAACCATAACTATCTTCTAAAAAGAATGCAGTTGATTGAATAACAGTTGTTGTGTATTGAAAACCAACAAAATAAGGATAGATAACATCTTTTTGTGAAACATCTGTAAAAAATGATGTGTATTCACTATTTACTTTCTTATTTTTATAATCTCAAGAAATAAAAATTTCTCATGGGACTTTTTTAAAATATATGATGTTTGAATCATCATTTGAGTTTATTATTCATTCTGTCAATCAAATTGATTGAGCTTCTGTATATCTTGTGTGATGCTTAACAAACCAATTATATTCATCATAAGGAAATAATTTAAGTCAAGATTGAAAGGTGTTTCTAACTTCTTTTTGACGTTCAGGATAAATATTATATTCATTTAAAACCAAAGAATCACCAAGTCAAATTACATTCTTTTTATTGGGATCGTATGAATCAAAATTTCTTAAAATAAAATTTTCTAAATTTGTTACATTATAAATATTGAAAAACTTTTCATAATCTTCCATAAAAGTTTTTGATGTATCTTCATTATCAAAAAGACTATAAGCTAAATCATAATAATTGTAATTAATATCATATGTTTTATACAATGAAACATTGTTTTCTAACTTGTAGTATGGAGAATTTGTATATTCTTTAGTATGAAAAAATGTGAACATTTTTTCATCATTAATAAAATCATATAATTGGTAATTTTGAAAATCAGTTTTTAAAGAATCATTAGTATCTTTTTTGTAATTTGCAAATTTGTTTTCAATTTCTTGTTGACTTAATTGCACATATCCTGGTTCTTTATATCTTTTTAAAGCATTATTTACAAAAACAGATGTTTGATAATTACCATCAGTTAAAACATAAAATTTGTTTGTTCTTTTTAATAAATCATAAGTATTGTTTTGTTGTCAAATATCTGTTAAACTATAATCTAAAATTCAAACATCAAATTGCACATTAGGATCTGGATAATATGAAAGAATGACATCCATAAATGCTTCATTTGGAAAATTAAAGTATTGAAAATTAGTTTTATCATCTAGTTTGTTTGAGTTATTAACTAATTTAAAAAACCAATCTTTTCCTTGTGAAATTTGGTTTCATTTATCTTCAAACTGTTTAACACTTCAAAAATCTGAGCTCTCTGGATTACTTACATTGTTTTCATAATACAATCAATAATAAAAAAGTAAAACATCAGCATTTGAATTGCCATTTTGATTTTGTAATAATAGGTATTCAGATAATAATACTACTTGTTGATAAGCTAAAGAAGCATCTCTTGAAAAAATTAATTTTGGATTATTATTAGATGCAGATTCTTTAAAAGACTCATTTCATTTTGAAGTATTTTTACTTTCATTATCAGCTTGAATTTTTGAAGCAATTTTTGAATAATTTGCTTGTTGTGTGCTTAAACTTATTAATGATAAAAAAGGTAATGAGCATAAAGGTATGTACAAAAGTTTTTTAAATTTCATATTTTGATCCACTTTAAATTTACATTTAAATTATAAAAATATTTTTTGTTTAAAATAAACAAAGATAAAAATAACTGTAAAAACATATGGTTTTTACAGTTTCATAAATAAAAGCTGAACATAAATTTATTTTTTAAATATGTAAAATTATTAAAAAATAAATTATGCAATTGATTTAATCACTTTTGCTGGATTTCCACCTACCACTACATTTGCTGGAACATCTTTATTTACTAATGAATTAGCACCAATTATTGAATTTTTTCCAATTGTTACACCTGGTAAAATTGTTGAGTTTGTTCCAATTCAAACACCATCTTCTATAACTATAGGTTTACAAATTGTTGCAGTTCTTAAAGACGGATCAAAAGCATGATTTAAAGTAATTAAATTAACTTTTGGAGCAATAAAAACATTATTACCAATTGTTATTTTACCTCTATCAAAAAATGTGCATCCATGTTGGATTCAAACATTTTTACCTAAAAAAATATTTTTTCCATAATCAACATAAAACGGAGGAAGAATTGTGTTTGATTCATCAAATCATTTACCAAATATTTGACTTAATAATTGGATGTGTCTTTGTCTATCAAAAGGTCCTGTATTAAACTCATGGCATAATTTCATAGATTGAAAAATAATTTCTTTAATCTTTTTGTATTCAGGTTCATCAGTTCTAATTAATTCACCATCTAATTCTCTTTCAAAAATTGATTTCATAAAAATCCTTTATTTTATTTATTTTTTTTCAATAATTAATTTATTATTATAGTGTAGTTCCCGTGGTTTTATTGAAAGATAATCCCGGGGGTTTTTTTTGAACTCTTGCTTATGAAAATATCAATATTTAAATTAAAAAATAAAATTTATATTCATTACAATATAAATTTTAAGCAAAACTTATGAAATATTGAAAATG
>JAIDMU010000236.1:721-2986 GCA_029050415.1 Malacoplasma sp. | reverse complement strand
CAAATTATATATTTAATTAATAAAATTAATTAAATTATACAAAAAATAAAAAAAAAAAAGTCAACTAAAAAATAACCTAACTTTTAAAATAATATATTTTTAATTAAATAAAAAAAGTGGAGTTTAATCCACTTTTCTTGTAACATAAGGGTTAATGAAGCTTAGTTCTTTTTTGATTCTTTTTCTTCTATTAGCTTGTTTTCTATCAGCTATTTCTTGATCATAATTTTTAAACATGATATTTATAAGATTCATGGGAAAATTAAATGTTTTTTAACTCTTCCATTTTTTCTCTAAGTTGTTTTCTTTCAGCTTCAATTCTTGAAATATTATTTTTGATTTTTCTTTCGTATTCTTCAATACGTCTAGAAATTGATGTTTCAAATTCAGCAACATTAAATCTTGATGCATAGTTTTCTCTAATAGTATCAACTTCACCATTAGTTAATTTAACTTCTTGTGGATAAGTTAAATCATCACTAGCAGCATTTACAACATTATTTCCAAATTTTCTTTCCATAGGATATCCTTTTTCTAAATTTTCAACATAAGCTTGAGGAGTTAAGTAATTGTATTGAACTTGACTTCTTTGACTAGGTACAATCGCTTCTAATCTTCCTAATTCGTCACCAATTGTTAGGTATTTTGAATCTCTACCACTAATTGCACTGACTGTTTCAGGTGCTAAAACATTTCTGCTTTCATCAAGATCTTGATACATTCTTAAATCTCTAATATCTAAAAATAAGTTAAAGATTTCAACTTCTTTATTACCTTTCAATAGGATGTAAGATAAAATGTTTTCCATTAATTTTTTGTATAGTGAAGCTAATTGAGATTTTCAACTATCACTAACTTGATCTTCTGGATTATTTACTTCGATTCCAAACATGCTATCTGGAGTTTTAACCAAATACATTTCAATAACAACACCATTAGCTTCTAAGATTTGGTTTATTCTTTTTACCATGTAAGCAAAAACATTTTCATTTCTAATTTTGTTGTATTTATTATTTAGTAATCTATGAACATCCAATAATGTGATGTTTGAATTAATTGAAGGTAATTTTCCTTTTACATAATTTGCTAATTCAATGAAATATGAGAAAACAATTTTTTTGTTGTAAATTGAACTATAATTCATGAATTGTTCAACTTGACTAATGAATTTTTCTTTAGAAGCATTGTTAACTCAAATTGAAATTGTATCTAAGAATTTTTCATTAACTACAATTTTGTTTCCACTAATTTTAAAGAATTCTGCTAAATAAATGTAAAATAATGAATTATTAAATTCTAATTTAATGTCTAATTGTAAAATTAAATCAAATAATGATTCAGCTTTGTTAGCAGTTTGTCTTACAAAATCACTTTGTCCAATTGAAAAAGCATCAAGATTATTAACAGCAATATATAAAAGATCATTAATTTTTAAATTGTAATTATTTAAAACTAAGATTCTTCAAATAAAGTCATAAATTGATTTTAGTGCATGGATATTTAATTCATAGTCATTTACAAATTCATTGTAATCTTCATATGAAATTTCATCTTCTCTTTCAACATCAAAGAAAGATGCTGGCATTTCAACCATTGTTTGACCATCGTTGTAATTAATTTGCCCATTTTCATCTACTGGAACTTCTTGGTCATAATTATTTTCTAAAGCTACATTTTCAACTGAATCAGAAATAACTTCAGTTATAGGAAGATTTTCGTCTTTAATCATTTCAGGTTCATTGAATAAAACAACATCTTCAGAAACAGGTGCATCGATATTTTCATTACTTACAAAAATATCTTCTCTTATTCTGTCACTTTCAGGACTATTAAATTCATTGATACCATCATCAACAATTTTTTCTAATTCATCAGCATCACTAACAATTTCAGTCTGTGTTTGCTCTTCACTAGCAACAACCTCTGGTTTTTGCTCAAAATGTTCTAAGTTATTTAAAGCTTCTTGAGATTCAACTATATTATTTTCATTTGAAGCATACTGTACAGGTTCATTTTCTTGAACTACTTGTTCAGGTTCTTGTTCAACAACTACTTCTTCTTGATAAGGTTGTTCATTATAAATTTCAACAGTTTCTTCTTGGTATGGCATTGGTTCTTCAGAAACTGCAACTATTTCTTCTTGATAAGGTACTGGTTCTTCTTGATAAGGTAAATCTTCATTTGAAGTTTCAACAACTACTTCTTCTTGATAAGGTTGTTCATTATAAATTTCAACAGTTTCTTCTTGGTATGGCATTGGTTCTT
>JAIDMU010000236.1:0-621 GCA_029050415.1 Malacoplasma sp. | reverse complement strand
CAGAAACTGCTACCACTTCTTCTTCTTGATATGGTAAATTTTCATCTACTATAACTTCAACTTGTTCTTCTTGGTTTGGCAATTCTTCATTTGCAACAACTTCAACAGGTGCATCTTGATAATCAACAACTTCTTGAAATTCAGTTTCCATAGGTTGTTGTTCTTCAATTGAAGGGTTAACAACATCATCATTTTTAAGATGAGTGTTATAAACAAAGAAATAAATGTTACGGATTTTTTTATAGTTCTTTTTTAAACCTTTATCTATTTCTTTTATATTAGGAATATCTTCAAGTAATTGGTCATTGTTACCAAAGTCTTCTTTAACACAAAAAATATAAATTTTTTGTGGATCAATAGCGTTTTCGATAATAAAAGATTTTAATTCAGGGTCTGTAATTACATCTGTTAAAGATCTGTTAAGATCTAAAACTTCAGCTTCACCTTCACTTAAACCATAATCACTTAATACAAGTTGATTGTCTTCAGATACTAATAAATTTCTAAATTTCATGTAAATACCCTTTTTTTACATCAATATACATATAATTATAATATTTTAAAAAAAATAAATCAAATTGTATTTATTAATGTATAATAAAATTTTGTAATATTTTTTAT
>JAIDMU010000235.1 GCA_029050415.1 Malacoplasma sp. | reverse complement strand
AAATTTAATTAAATTGAATGTAAAAATTGAAAATAATTTAAAAGAAATTACTAACTTCAAAATTACAGGTTTTAATTTTGATAGTTTCGATTTGAATTTAATTTTTGAAGCAGATGAAAAAAGTTCAAGTTTAATTAAAGATAATTTTTTGAATTCAAAAGCGTCATGTAGTGAAGATGCTAATAAAAATTTTAATAAATACAAAATTAGTAAGTATTATTTATTACCAGTAGATTTTGAAGTTAAGTTAAGAAATTTTGATGATTATAAAACATATTTAATGCCAAAATTAAAAGAAAATGTCATTGATAAAATTATTTTTGATTATTTTAAACACGAATGAACTTATGTAGATACTGTTTATTATGCTTATAGACTTCATATTGAAAAAGTAAGATTAATTCCAATAACTGAAAAAAAAGAAATTATTAATAATTTACTAAATAAATAATTTTTTAAATTAAACTATTTTAATATTTTTTGGATAAGTGATAATTAAAGTACCATTACCCACAGAAATAAAACTTGTTTTGTTAATGAATTCATTACTAACACCTTTTGGTAATGAATTAAAAAGTGTTGCATTTTCAAGTTCAAACTTTAATCCTTTAATACAAACATTTTCAGATTGATTTGAAAAAGAAAATACTGATATATATCCATCTTTTATCTTTGGAAATTCTATTTTATTATTTTTAATTGCAGTAATTATTATATTTTCACCAACAATAAAACCTTGTTTATTTTTATCTGCTAAAAAAACTAAAGTTTGTAAATTTGCTAATGTATGGTCAAACCTATCACCTGTACCACAATAAATTACAAATTTTTGATAGCCTAATTCTATCCCTTTTAATATAGCAGCAAAAGTGTCTGTTTCGTCTTTATCGACTTTTAATTTTATTGTTGTTATATTTTTTGGAGTTTGTAAAACAGAGTCAAAGTCCCCTATTATCAAATCAGGGATTATTTTATTTTTTTTTAAATGATTTAAACCACCATCAGCTGCTATTATAAAATCTTCATTTTGTTTGCAAAAATCTAGTCCATAATTTTTACCAGCACCAATGATGTAACATATTTTATTTTTCATATTTTTTCACTTAGTTTATTTTAAATTGATTAAGTTACTTATTTAAATAAAATATAATAAAAATTATTTTTATAGATGTAACAAATCCAAATTTAATAAATAAAAAAACACTAAGTTAAATTTAATAACTTAGTGTTTTAATATTTTTATAATTAAAGAACTTCGTT
>JAIDMU010000234.1 GCA_029050415.1 Malacoplasma sp. | reverse complement strand
ATCTGCAAAATTAAAATAACAAAAAGATATGTTTAATTATCAAACATAATATTATAAATAATTTTATGATTTGTTTTCATATATAAAAATGAATACAGAATTAGATTCATTTTTTAAAAAGAAAAATGAAAAAGGTAAAACTATTTGGTTATGTTTTTTTTCTACTATGGGTTTGTGTGGTAGCTTTAATATTAATTTAGTAAAAGAATTAAAAAAATATGTTTTTCAGCAAGATCAAATATGATTAATTGGTAAAAAAGGAAAATCAATTATGAAGTCTAAAGGTATTTGAAATGAAATAACTTTAGATGTTGATTTAGAAGATAAAGATATAAATTATGATTTGTGTTATTTGTTAGCTGACAATCTTTTAAAAACTTTTAATGATAACTATGATATTAAATCTGTAAAAATGATATATAGTAACTTTGTCAATTCACTAACTTTCACTCCAAAAGTATTTTCACTTTTACCTCTTGATAAAATTATCAGTGAATCAAGATTAGATAAACCAAAAAATGGAAGTGAATATCACATTAAACCTAGTGCTAATAAATTATTTAAGTCAGTTTTAAATGATTACTTAGCAACATGTATATATGGTGCAATTATTGAATCTAAACTTTGTGAAAATGCTTCACGTAGAAATGCAATGGAAGCATCAACAAAAAATGCAAATGAACTAATAAAAAATTATAAATTAGAACTTAATAGAAAAAGACAATCTGATATCACACAAGAAATTACAGAGATTATTTCAGGTACAGGAGGTGAATAAAAATGAGTGATAAAAAAGATTTAAGACTTAAAGAAGCTGAAAAGGATTTTAATTTAAAGTTAAAAAAATACTTGAATAGTAAAAAAAAGAAAATTGTTATTAAAAATCCAAATTATAAAGAAAAAGAAAAAATTTTATCTGATGACATTTTTAATCATAAAGAAATTGAAATTAAATTACCAATAGATAAATATATAAAAGATTTAAATGATTCAAACCAAAAGAATCAGTTAGATTCTTTTGAAAATTTTATTGATGAAATACCTCCATATAAAGAAGATTTTTTACCTGAAGATTTTAAAGAAAATTTTTTGAAAAAACATGTTCAACCAGAAATCAAAAAAAATGAAACACCAAAAACAACAAAAGAAGAAAAAAATGAATTTGATTTTTTTGATGAAGCAAAAATTACATCAGAATTTAATGATGTTATTCTATATGAAAATGAAATTCCAAATTATAAAAATTCTTTTTCTAAAAATGAAAAAAAAATAGATGATGATGATTATCAAAAAGAATCAGAAGAAATTTTTGTTAATGATTTAGATTTAAATGAACTACAAAATAATTTTGAATTTGAGTCAAAAAAAGAAAGTCTTTCATTTGATTTAAAAAAAGAAGATTTTATAGAATCTAAAGGTGATTTTGATTCAAATTTAAAAGATGAAGAAAATGAAAAATTAATTGAAAATTTTCATGATTTTACAGAAAAAATACCTAATCAAAAATTAAATGATTTGTTTGATTTAAAAAAATACAAAACAGAAGAAATTAAAAAAAATATTACAGATTATAAAAATGGAAAAGATTTCATTAGTAAATCAAAAAATTTAATTTCAAGTGATTCTGATCATATTGATGTATATGTAGAAAAAGAAGATATTTCAAAAATAAATTCTAATGATTCAGATTGTGGTAGAGTTTATCAAATTTTTGGACCTGTTATTGATGTTAAATTTTCTAAAAATAATATGCCCAATATTAATGATGCACTTCTTATTGAATCTGATAATAAAAGAACAATCATTGAAGTTGCTTTGTTAGAAGGAGATGATATTGCAAGATGTATTTCTATGGGTCCAACTGAAGGTTTGTATAGAGGTTTAAAAGTAATTAACACAAAAAAACCTATTATGGCACCAGTAGGTGAAGCAGTTTTAGGAAGAATGTTTAATGTTATTGGTGATCCAATTGATAACAAACCTTTACCTAAAGATATTGAATATCAACCAATTCATAAAAAACCACCTTCTTTTGATGAGCAATCAACAAAAACTGAAATTTTTGAGACTGGAATAAAAGTTATAGATTTATTAGTACCTTACTTAAAAGGAGGAAAAATTGGTTTATTTGGAGGTGCTGGAGTAGGTAAAACAGTTTTAGTTCAAGAATTAATTCACAACATAGCAACAAATCATGGAGGTCTTTCTATTTTTGCTGGAGTTGGTGAAAGAACAAGAGAAGGAAATGATTTGTATTATGAGATGATTGATGGAGGAGTTATTAATCAAACTGCATTGGTTTTTGGACAAATGAATGAACCACCAGGAGCTAGAATGAGAGTGGCTTTAACTGCTCTTTCAATGGCTGAATATTTTAGAGATAAAAAAAATCAAGATGTTTTATTGTTTATTGACAATATTTTTAGATTTTCACAAGCTGGTTCTGAAGTATCTGCTTTATTAGGTAGAATTCCTTCAGCTGTTGGATACCAACCAACATTGGCTTATGAAATGGGTCAATTACAAGAAAGAATTACTTCTACAAAAAGTGGTTCAATTACGTCAGTTCAAGCAGTTTATGTTCCAGCAGATGACTTAACAGATCCAGCTCCATCTACTACTTTTGCTCATTTGGATGCTAAAACAGTATTGGATAGAAAAATAGCTTCACTTGGTATTTATCCAGCAATCAATCCACTTGAATCAAGTTCAAGAATGTTAGACCCATCAATTGTAGGAATTGAACATTATAAGGTTGCTAGAAGTGTTCAAACTATTTTACAAAAATTTGAAGAATTACAAGATATTATTGCTATTTTAGGTGTTGATGAACTTTCAGAAGAAGATAAACTTTTAGTATCTAGAGCAAGAAAAATTAGAAATTTTTTATCACAACCTTTTTTTGTGGCAGAAAAATTTTCTGGAAGAAATGGAAAATATGTATCAACTGAAGATACTATTAAAGGATTTAGTGAAATTGTTGAAGGAAAATGTGATGAAATACCTGAATCTCATTTTTTATATGTAGGGTCAATTGATGAAGTTTATAAAAGTTATAGTAGTTCAAAAAATGAATTAAATAAATAGTGGTGAAATTTATGGGCCAAAATTCAAATTTAAAATTTAATATTATTACCCCATCTAAAGTTGTTTATAGTGATTATGTGAAATCAGTTTATTTTTCTGATGATAAAGGTGATATTGTTATTTTAAATAATTATGAACCAACAATTGGAAAAATATCAAGATCACAAATTGAAATAGTTGACATAAATGGTAGAGTTTTTGAATATATTATTGATAATGGTATATATTCAGTTGCTAATTGTGAATTAAATTTTTTGGCAAGTTTTTGCATAGAAAATACAGAAGAGCAAAAAAGAGAAATATTAGAACTTAAAGAAAAAACATTAAATGTTTTGAGTAACAAAAAGTTGAATATGAAATTTAATCAAGAACTTTTAATATTTAAAAAATTAAATAGTAGTAGAAAAAAATAAATTTTCAAAATTATGATTTTTAATTTTTTTGTTATTTTAAAAAATATAATAATTTGATATTATAATTAATGTTGCTTTTATTAAGTTAAGATAACATAAAAAAAAGGAGAATGATTATGAAAAAAGGAATTCATATGAAATTGAATGATGTTAATTTTGTTTGTGCTTCATGTAATAGTAGTTTTCTTATCAAATCAACACTAAATAACAAAGAAACAACTATTGATGTTTGCAGTTCTTGTCATCCTTTTTACATTGGTACTTCAATGAGTCAACAAGTAAAAGGAAGAGCTGAAAAATTCAATAAAAAAATTGTTAATTCTGAAGCAAATTCTAAACATAAATCTGAAAAACACAAAAAACAAAATAAAAAAATTGTTCATTCTCTAAATAATTTATAAATTATTTTCATTCATTAAATAAAAATAGCACTATTAGTGTTATTTTTATTTTTTTAACAAACAAGTAAAAAGGAGTTTTTATGATTTATAATGAGAAACTTTATAATTCTTTAAATTTAATTGAAGAAAAATTTAATGATTTAAATAAAGAACTTGAAACAGTTGGAAAT
>JAIDMU010000233.1 GCA_029050415.1 Malacoplasma sp. | reverse complement strand
AAAAAGCAGTGATTTTATAGTATATTTGTCAATATGAATAACACATCAAAATATCAAAATAAAAAATCTTTTTGAACTGAGTTAAAACAAATTTTCACAAATAAACAAGTTTTGGTATCTTTTATTGCCACACTAGTTTTACTAATTTTGTTTAGAATTGGTTCATCTTTAACTATGCCTGGTTTGACTGTTAATACTTCTCAACAAGAAAATGCTCAACAGTCTTTTTTAGGAATATTAAACTTACTGGGTGGTGGTGGAGTATCAAGGTTGTCATTTATGGCAATTGGAGTTTCACCATACATTACTGCACAAATTATTATTCAATTATTATCTTCTGATTTGATAAAACCTTTAACAAGGTTATCAAAAGCAGGTGAAAGAGGAAAAAGAAAATTAGAAATAATCACAAGATTATTAACTATTCCTTTTGCAATTATGCAAGCTTATGCAGTTTTGAGTTTAGCAGGGACACAAGGATTAGTTTCAAGTTTTTTTGGTGAATCTAGTTTATCTAATGTTCATGGTGGTCAAATAGCTTTGCTTTTACTTGGAATGACAGCTGGAACTTTTTTAACATTATTTATCTCAGATATTATTTCAAAACGTGGTGTTGGTAATGGTGTTACTTTAATAATTCTGTCTGGGATTGTTGCTTCAATTTATCCAAACTTTTCAAATGTTTATATGATTTTAACTTCATCTGGATCAATTACTAATGAGTTATTAAAGTATTTTAGTTTCATAGTTTATTTAGTATTTTTCATTATTATTTTATTAGCTACTACATTTATGAATGGTTCTGTTAGAAAAATTCCAATTCAACAAATTGGTCAAGGTCTTTCTAAAGAAATAGATGAAATGCCTTATTTACCAATTAAGTTAAATGCAGCAGGAGTTATTCCAGTAATTTTTGCAAGTTCAATAATGACAATTGCACCAACAATTGCTCAGTTCCTTCCTTCTAACAGTGATGGTGTTGCTTTAATTAATAACTATTTGTCAATTGAAACACCAGTTGGATTAACAATTTATGCTGTTTTAATTATTTTGTTTGGTTTCTTTTACTCCCATATTCAAGTTAATTCTGAGAAATTATCAGAAAATTTTCAAAAATCTGGAAAATTTATTCCTGGTGTTAAAATGGGTGAAGAAACACAAAAATATATTTCAAGAACATTAAATAGAATTAATTTTATTGGTGTCCCATTTTTAACAATTATTGCAATTATTCCTTATTTAATAACTATGACTACAAGCATACCTAATGGGATTGCAATAGGTGGTACTGGTGTTATCATTATGGTTACAGGATCACTAGAGTTTTGATCATCATTGAAAAGTTCACAAACAAATTATACATACTCTAATTTGACAAAAGGTTTGAAAAAATCAAATGAATATGAGATTCAAGGGAACAAGCAAGAAACAAGTGAAACAAAAAGACTTTGGTAGTATGATAATATACAAAATTTAAAAATAAAAATTAAAAAGATTAGTTATTAAACAGTCTCTTAAACACATATCCGAGCCAACGAGAAAAGATGCAATCTCTT
>JAIDMU010000232.1 GCA_029050415.1 Malacoplasma sp. | reverse complement strand
TATAAATTGTGTGTATACCTGAATAAATTGTGAAAACATTTTCTTTAATTGATTTTTTTAAATTGCTTATTTCTTTTGCTGACTGTTTCATAATGATGGATAATAAAGATTTTTTAATACTTTTTATTTTATAGAATTTTTCAATAAAAGCAATTAAATAATTGTTTATTATTTTTTAATACTAATTAAAAAATATTTTAAAATTAAAGGAGTTATTTTAGGATTTTTATTATGAACATGAATAATTTTGCATCAATTTTTATTGAAAAAACAGTTTTAGGATCAAAAATCCATGTTTTACAAATTGGGGTTGTTTTTGTAAAAGACAACAAATTTAGATATTTTTACAAGTATGTTAAAAATGACATAAAAAATTCTAATAATGCAATTGAATTATCTGAAGTTATTAAATCGCTTTCAAAAATAATTGGTGATAAAAAAATTATTTTAAAAAATGATGATAACAATGATTTTAAAGTTTTAAACACTATGTATACTAAATACTTAAATAGACCTTTTACCAACTTTGTTTATGATGTATCAAAAAATTCTTTATTCTTAGGCAATAAAAAAAGTAATCTTGATTTTTTATGTGCTAAATATGATGTAAATTTCAAAAATGATAAAGGTTTACCAACTAGTGTATTTAAAGCTCAAAAAATTTTTGTAATTGGAACAAAAATGTTTAAACTTGGAATTAAAAATGTCTAGATATTTAATTGTAGGTCTAGGTAATCCTGGATTAGATTATGAAAAAACTAAGCATAATGTAGGTTTTATGTGTATTGATAAACTTTTACAATCACAAATGTTATTTTTGAATAACAATAAATTTAGTGGACAATATACAATTGTTAATCAACAAGAAGATCAAGTTTTTATAGCAAAGCCTTTAACTTATATGAATAATTCTGGACAGTTTGTTTATGAATTGTGTAAGTTCTACAAAATTTATAGCCAAAATATTTTAGTTATTTATGATGATATAGACACTGATGTTGGAAAAATCAGAATAAGAAGTAAAGGTAGTTCTGGTGGTCAGAATGGAATGAAAAACATTATTAAGTGTATGGGTACAGAAAATATAAAAAGAATTAGAATAGGTATTGGCAAACCTAATAATAATTTAGTACACCATGTTTTAACAAAATTTAATAAACAAGATTTGGAAAAAGTAGAAATAGCTATTGAAAATGCTAAAGCTGCTTGCCTTGATTTCATGAGTCATACTAATTTTGATAATATAATGAATAAGTTTAATGTTTAATATGATGAAAAAATATATTATTGCAGTTTCTGGTGGTCCAGACTCAATGGCTCTTTTAAATAAAAAAAAGAGATTAGTTAAAGCTGTTTGTCATGTGAATTATCATGATAGAGAAGACACAGATAATGATGAAAGAATTGTTAAATCATATTGTAATAAATATAAAATTCCTTTATATGTTATTGACACTAAAAAAGATAATATAGATAATTATTTAGATATTAAAAATCCACAAACTTATTATCGAAAAATTAGATACGATTTTTTTGTAAATATAGCAAATAAGTTAAATATAAAAAAATGTTTGATTGGTCACCATAAAGATGATGTTTTAGAAAGTGCATTTATGCAACTTGAAAAAAATAAAAAAAATCTTTATTTAGGAATCAGAAAAAAATCTTATTATCAATCTTTATTATTAGTAAGACCTCTTTTAAAT
>JAIDMU010000231.1 GCA_029050415.1 Malacoplasma sp. | reverse complement strand
AGCAAAATAAGTGTTATTTAAAAATTTTGCTAATTCATAAAAATCTGTTTCAACATTTTGATTTGGATCTTCTTTTATAATAGATGGTTTGTCTAGTAATCTTAAAATTATTTCAGGGTTTTCGTTAGTAAAATAAATTTTTAATTCTTCATACAAAGATAGAGTTATCAAATTAATAATTAAAATAGAGAAAAATAGTTCATTCTCTAAAAACTCTTTTTCTTTTTCACTTACTTTGCGATTTGAAAAATATTTTCTATTAATAAAATAAATCCAGTTTTCTCTTAAATCACTAATAGTGATTTCTTCATAATTTAATTTCTTTTTTTGTTTAATTTTTCCTTTTTGATTTTGTTTTAAATTAGTTTTAGATTTTTTTGAAGAAATAATTTTAAATTCTTCATTACCATTACTGATTACAGTTAACAAGTTTTCTAGCGACAAAGGATATAGTTGTTTTGACATAAAATGTTTAATTAATGAATGTAAATAAACTGAGTTCATCATGTGTTCAAATTCATTGGTTTTATTTTCAGTAATTTGATTGAAATTAATTGAAAAACCACCAGATAGCATTTTAGCTTCTTCTTCTAAAAAGAAAGAAAGTTGAATATTTGAAAAATATTTTTTTAAATATGAATCATTATTAATTTCAATTAAAAAGTCATATTTTCTTTCGTTATCAAATTTTGATTTATTTGCATGAGCATAAAAGTTATTTTCAAAAGCTAAAGATTTAATAAAAACTGGTTCATTAAATTTGTTTTTTTCAAAACAATAAAGCAAATCATTATTTTTTGATCCAGTTTTAGAAACAATTTTTCTTAATAATGAGTTTAACATTAATAAAATCTTTGAATTTTTTGTTAAACTATCCAATTCATTGAATTTTTCCATTTCATCTTCATCAAAATTTTTTTGAATTTTTGGAAGAATTTTATTTGCAAAAGCTTTGTTTGAATAGTTAGATAAACTTTCAAAGAATTTTTCATTAATATTTTCAATATAAAAAGGTCAGATGTTTTTAACTTTTATACCATTATATTTTGATTTATTTTTATTCATAATCTAACCTCCTTAATAGTATTGATTCTTTTTTTTCTTACCAAAAACCAATGGAACAAAAACAATATATAACAAAATTAAAAAAAGTAACAAAGCAAAAAAACTTCCAATTCCTATTACAACTAAATTTACTGTAGGAATATTTTCTGGACTATAAGATTTAACAGTTAAAATTGAAAAAATCATAGTAAAAAAATCTAAAATTCCAAAAGTTGTTGCTGAAACAAATGTAGCAGCTAAATTCTTTCTTTCTTTACCTTTTCCATATAATTTATCTTCTTTAGTGATTTTTTCTTTTAAAAACTTATTTAAGCTATTGAAATCATAAAAAGAATCAATTTTTTTAACAATGTTTTTTGCCTGTTGAATTCCATAATAATCATCCAAATTAGTAAGTCTTAAAGTTTCAAGTTCTGATAAATAATTTCTAAGTTTTCAAGGTTGTTTGGATTTAGTTTCTTGTAAATCATCTTCAATATTTTGCAATCTCCAAATCAAAGTTTTTCCATAAATAAAAGATCATAAATAATTATTAAAAATTGAATCTTCTTCATATAAATAAAATTGATTGTCCAAATTTGCATTTTTAATTTTATTAGATTTTAAATCTGGATGATTTTTAATAATGAATGCACTAAAGGATGCATCAATAAAAGTTACATAATTATAATTTCATTCACAAATATTTTTATAAACTAAATCTTTAACTAATTTATTCCAAGAATCATCAAAATTAACAGATGAAATATTTTTTAAAAATAAATCATAATTTGAAAAATCAGCAGTTAATAAATTAATTCCTAAAACATCTGAATCAAATGCCAATAAAAATAGAGTTTTTAAATCTTTTGAATTTACAAAAATATCTTCATAATCATTTAAAAATGGAGTATTAATATTACGATTAATTTCATAAACTGTAGAGATTGAACCAAATGATTGATTTTCTAAACGGTCATAGCTAATTAGCATTTTTAAAGCATCTTCAGCACTGTCAATATTTTTGATTTTTTCTTTTCCAAAATAATAGTACCTTGATTTTAAAAGGCTAATTATTTCATAAAAATCTTGTTCACTGCTTTGATCTTCATTAATTTTTACATACTCTAATTTTTTAAGCAAAGGTAAATAAAGTTCTGGTTCATTATTTGAAAAATAAGTTTTTAATTCTTCATATAAAACTAAACAAGACAAAATAATATTTAAAAAAGCAAAAAAATAATCATTTTCTAAATACTCTCTTTTTTTGGCAAGTAAAGAATC
>JAIDMU010000230.1 GCA_029050415.1 Malacoplasma sp. | reverse complement strand
ATCCAAAGTTTCAATCAATAATTCTTCATCAATTATTTCAGACTCTTGAAAACAATTTTTAGTTAAAAAACTTTTTTTATAAATAGGAAATAAATCATTTTCAATGAAAGTACAAATCAAAATTTTTGTTTCATAGTTACCAAAAGATATAACTGTAAAATTTTCTTTCATAATTAATTTATCCTTTCTATAACTTTTAAAACAGATGATCTAGTTCTATTATTTTTTTCCAATTCAGACTGTAAAGCTTTTCTAGATTTAATTTTAACTATTTTAAAATCAGATTTGTTATTAATTGGTATTTCTTTTGGTAATTGTGGTTCTAAAACTTTTTTATAAACATTTTTAACTTCTTTTTCTTCTAAAGAATGAAAAGTTATAGTAACTATTCTACTGTTTGTATTTAACATTTTTAATGCATCTGATAATGCTTTTTTTATACTATTTAATTCATCATTAACTTCAATTCTTATTGCTTGAAAATAGGTTCTTGCAAAGTGTTTTTTTGAATTTATTATTTTTTTTGGAGTTTTTTTTCTAATTATTTCAACTAATTCTAAAGTAGTATTAATTGGTTTACTTTTTCTTTCTTTTATAATTTCATTAACCACAAAACTAGAATTATTTATTTCACCATATTCTTTAAAAATTTTTATTAATTTTTCTTTTTCATAAAAATTAATAACATCAAATGCACTTAATTTTTGATTTTGATCCATTCTCATATCAAGTTTGGCGTCTTTTTTATAACTAAAACCTCTTTTAGGGTTATCAAACATTGGGCTAGAAACACCAAAATCAAAAAGAAAGCCATCAACTTTATAGATTTCTAACTTTTCCAATTCTTCTTTTAAATATCTAAAATTCTTATTAATAAAAAAACAATTTTTTTTATCTGAAAAATTTTTTTCATAATAATCTTTTGCTTCTGTGTCTAAATCAAAAACTATTAGTTTTCCAGTGTTATCAAGTCTTTTTAAAATCTCTAAACTGTGTCCACCTCTACCAAAAGTACAATCAACATAAATTTTATTTTTTTTTACATCTAAACAGTCAATTGCATCTTCTAAACGAACAGAAACATGATTAAAATTAATATTTTTATTCAACATTATTAATGAAACTAAAAAACTTATTTTATTATATGAAAAAATACATTTTAAATAACAAAAAAATTATGAAC
>JAIDMU010000023.1 GCA_029050415.1 Malacoplasma sp. | reverse complement strand
AATTAAAGTAAAAAATAAAAATTTGAATATAAACACTAATTTTAAAAATTAAATTACATTTTAATGTAAATTATAAAAAAATTATTAAAAAATAAAAAGCAAAAATTAAATTTTAAATAAAGTTAAAAAATCAAAATTATTAATATTAAATAAAACTTTGCAGATATTAAAAAGTGTCGAACAATTCAAAAAAAATTAGCAGCA
The DNA here is from genome assembly GCA_029050415.1 of Malacoplasma sp. Lineage (GTDB taxonomy): Bacteria > Bacillota_I > Bacilli_A > Mycoplasmatales > Mycoplasmoidaceae > Malacoplasma. The sequence continues at coordinate 10,554 of JAIDMU010000023.1, read as the reverse complement.
CTTTAATTAATTTAATATTTTTTTATGCAGTTTCTCTTCTTTTTTTACCTAACTATAATGTAACAAAATTGTAAGTCTTTGTCATTTCAAAGATTTTGTATATAATGAAAGGAGGTAAAATACCATGATTTTTAATGGTGACATTTCAGAAAAAGAATTCATTAATAAAATAAAAGGTTGCAAAACTATTAATCTAAAAGATTTCAAAGAAGAAATTGTTAATCAAAAAATTAATGAAGAAACTGGAACATCTACTACAATTTTAAACATTGAAGGACATTTTAAAGCAACTATGAAAAAAATAGATAAACAACCAAAAGATAAAGATTCAATATTAGAACTAATTTTAAAAGAATTAAAAGAAATCAAAGTTAGAGTTACTAACATTGAAAAAGATGTTGTGGATTTGAAACAAGATGTTGCAGATATTAAAAAGTGTCCAACAATTCAAAAAGAACTAGCATCACTTTAATTAATATTAAATTTTTTTAATAGAAAAAGTTATTTGAAGGATATTTTAAAGCAACTATGAAAAAAATAAATAAAAAAGCAAAAGATAAAGATTCAATATTAGAACTAATTTTACAAGAATTAAAAGAAATCAAAGTTAGAGTTACTAACATTGAAAAAGATGTTGTTATATTGAAACAAGATGTTTTTATATTAAAACAAGATGTTGCAGATATTAAAAAATGTCCAACAATTCAAAAAGAACTAGCATCATTTTAATTAATTTAATAAATAATAATTTTTAAACTATTTCTAATGGATTTTTATTTTCATACATTTGTTTGATCAATCCATTTTCAATAATTATGACTTGTTCAGCAATTTTTGCAATTTCTTTGTCATGGGTAATTAAAACTATTGTTGTATTATATTTTTTATTTACATCTTTTAAAATTTTGAGAATTTTTTTACTCATTGATGAATCAACAGCACCAGTTGGTTCATCACCAAAAATAATTAACGGTCTTTTAGCAACAGCTCTAGCTATTGAAACTCTTTGTTGCTGACCGCCAGATAACTCTGAAGGATATTTTTTTTTGTGATCTTGCAAACCAACTAAATTAATGATTTCATCAATTTCTTTTTTATCTCTACCAGTTTTGTTTAAATTAAATCCAGTTAAGATATTATCATACACATTCAAAGTTGTTAACAATCCATATTCTTGAAATATATAACCTACATATTTTCTTCTAAAATCTGTTAATTGATTATTAGTCATATTAATTAGTTGATAGTTATTTACAATAACTGATCCAGTTGATGCTCTAGAAAGTGCTGATAAAATATTCATTAATGTAGTTTTTCCACTACCTGATTTACCAAGAATAACTACAAATTTTCCTTTTTTTATTTTTAAACTAATTCCTTTTAAAACATCATTAACTAAAAAACCATTACAAAATTTTTTTGTTACATTTTCTAATTCAAAAATGTAACCATCTGAATTTTTTTGTTCAATAGGCCCTTTATGTGGTTTATTTAATTTTTGAAAAGTTTTTACTAATGATTTATTAGTTTTTGATTGTTTAGTTTGCATTTGTAACTCCAATTATTTATTTTATACTCATTGCTAAATTCATTTTTCCAATTTTGTTTCATGTTGTTCAATAAGATAAAAAGAAAATAAAAATAATTCCAATTGATGAGACAACAAAATGTCACCAAGAATAATCAATAATAATTAAAATACCTGCAAAACCAAAAACAAAATTAGTATAAATAAAACCTAATAAAAATGTTAAAGGAATAGATAATAATAAACCAAATAAGAAAACTGGAACATAAACTGATAAAAACGAACCTGCATTCTTTTTATCATCTAATCCTAAACATTTTAAAATTGCTGCTAATTTTAATGAATCATTAATAATTAGAGATGAAATAATTACTATTATTAAAATTGTTATCAAAATAACTATAGTCATTATTGCATCTTGTATTTTTGATAATGTAGTACTAGTTGAATTTAAAATATCTAATGTTGAACTATTTGAAACTGCATTAGAAACAATAAATAAAGAAGAACTAGTTCCAAAAATATCAGCTATTGTTTGAATAAAAGCAGCTGCATCTATAGTTGGATTATCACTTTCATCTAACAAATCATTAAATCCTAATAATTTAATTGCTTTAACTAAATTGTTTTTATCAGAAAATAAAGCATTAATTGTAGAATCAGTTGTAGAAATTAAATCAGTTCCAGGATATAGTCCACTAACAGAATATAAAGAAACACCATTTGTTACTTCAACTAAACTATTATCTTCAACTGAAAAAATTCCATTAAAACCACTTTTTGAAATATCAAAATTATTTTTTTCATCAATTTTTATTGGATTGTTATTTGATTGAGTTTCATAACTATTTCCATAATCTCATTCTAGTCCCTCATCCCAACTTACAATTTTTTTAATTTGACTAGCAACTGTAGGTACTTTAGGTTTAATGTTATTAATTGTTAAACCTAAAATTTTATTTGCATCATATTGATTAATATAAAAATCAGAACCTTGATATGTGGTTATAATATCTAATACTTTAAAATATGCTATAGGATTTTCAATATTAAAATATTTTCTAGAATATCTATCACTAGAATTAGTAACTTCAGCTTTAATAATATCATTTTTACTTATTCCATATTTTTTACTTGCATATTCATTAATGACAATTGGATAAATAGTATATTGTTCATCACCATCACTAAAATTTTCTAATGGATAATTTCATAATTCTTTATTTAGTAATTTATTGCTACTATTATATAAATCTATGGTTGCATTTTGATCTTCAGATAACCCTGTAACCACTAAACTATCACTACTACCCTTTGCAGTTAAACCATTTATATCATTAATCAAAAAGTCTATATAAGTATATGGTTTGTCAGTTTGATTAACAACTAATTTATTGTAGTTAATACTATATGTAAAATTGCTTAAATTTTGTTGTGAATATAAATAATAAAGTAAATTTAAAAAATTTATATTTACATCAGTAACAATAGGTGATTCACTATTACCACCAATTTTTGATATATCAAATTCTAAATAATAATCAAAGTTTTGATCTGAATCTGAGTCTATTTTGTCATAGAAAGCTGAGTTATTATTTTTAATTTCATCTAATGAAACTTGATAAACACCTCCACCAAAATAATTTTTATCATTGTATTTTGGTAACAAACTTGTTGATGACGATTCATTTTTTAAAACAGCATATGCTTTTGAAAAACTTCTAATTATTTCAAAAATAGATTTATTTTGGTTATTAATTATTAAAGTATGTTCAGTATCTTGAACAGCACTTTCAAACATATTTAAAAAAGCTTGATTAGCATATGCACTATTATTTGATGGCATTAATTGAGATGCTAAAGTTCAAGGATTAGAGGTTATGCTGCCAAGTCCTAAATTAATATCAGTAAAAGGCTTAGTTGTAGTTTTATTTTTAAGATAAAAAATATCAGATTTTTGATTTGTTAAATCATCTTGAGAAACAAGTTGATAATTGCCAAATATTTTTAAATTTGTTAGAAAATCTGAGTTGCTTGAAACATATTTAGAATAATCACCTTCTTCTCAATATTTTTGGTCAATAAGTTCATCATTAAGCATCCCTTCAATTTCTTGACTTGAATAAGATAAAGAAGTATTGAAATAATTATATTTATTTAAGGTTTTACCTTGTTGTTGATAAGGAACTGTATAGTATTGACCAGATTGTAGTGTTGGTGTAACCAAATTTAAAGCATATGTATATTTTCTAGTACTATATGTTTTTTCAGCAGCAGAACTAAAAGATTTTAAAGTGTTAACTGAAAAAGTTAGAGATGTCATTAATAATGCTGACATCAAAGATAATAAAATTAGTCTTCACAAAGAAGAAAAAGCAATTGCTGCTCTTAATCTAGTAATAATAGAAAACTTAATAAAAGGTTTTTTTAGTAAAGATGCAATCTTAGTCATTTTATACTTTGATTCATCTTTCATAAATTCTGATGTTTCACCACGTAAACAAAATCAAGAAAAAATAATTGTTAAAACTAAAAAAACTGTTGAAACAACTAAAACTATTCCAATAATTAAACCAATCGAAAATCCTTCTATTGAAGTTGGTAGTGTTCAAAAATCACCAAGTAAATTAATAACTAATGTTTGTAAACTTAATCCTAAAATATATCCAAAAAATGTAGAAAGAAAAACTGGAATTCATATTAATAAACAAATTCCTAAAATTATTTCTCATTTTTTATAACCATTAGCTTGCATAATTCCTAAACTATTTCTATTAGTTTCAATACATCTTTTAATAATGACAACAGAAATAAAAATAGATAGTAATAAAATAAAAGCTGTTAAAAAACCAGATACAGTACCAATTGTTTTTACTATTTGTGGTATAAAAACAACTCTTAATGCTGCTGGACTTAAAGTATTAGATGTATCATCATACATATATGCAGCATTAACATTAGATGGTCATGCCATGTAACTTCTTGAAATCAAATTTATTTCATCTAAAATTTTTTGGCTTTTTTCATGTTTATTTTTAAATTTTCCAACCAAAAAATTTTCTTGCTCATTTCCTCTAAAAGAATTTTCCATCTTAGTAAAACCAGCAGAATTTGTATAAACAATTTGTTCAGTTTCACTATTTGGAACAACATTTGAAAAAGAAACAACAGGATACATAAAATCTGGTGATACTCCAGTTCCTAAAATAACAAAAGTTTGATTATCAATTTGAAAAGTATTGTCAAATAATGTTTTAATTCATTGTTCAAATCTTTCTTGTTTATCATCTAAATGATTAGTTCATTCATCAAAATTTATTGGATGTTTATTTAGTCTAGTTAAATATTGTGGAGAAATGATAGCACCATAACTTGTAAAATCTTCATATTTACCACTTACTGGAGCAATACCTGAAATTGAATAAGAAAATCTTATTTGAAAACCATCATTAATAATTCCATTTGTATCAATAATGTATTTTAAAATATTGCTTTCTTTAGTTATTTCATTTTTTGATTCTGAATTTGAAATTTCAGGAGAATTAGAATATGGATTGTAACTTTCATTATTATTTACATATTCAAATAATTTATCAAAAGAAAAATCTTTATTTGATCAACTAGCTTTATATAAATATTTAACCAAGTTTCTTGATAATTTTGCTTCACTTAATAATTCTTGTTGTGTAGCTGATAAAACTTCATCTACATCACTAAAACTAGTTGGTAATGATAAATTTTTACCACTATATAAAACTATTTTATCAATACTGTTTTCTGGTGATGATTCAATCAATTTAAAAAAAATATTTTGCTGTGTGTTATTTATATTTATTGAATTAAAACTTCTAATTTCTGTATCTGTTTTACTAGTAACTTCATTAACAAATTCTTGTTGGTAAAAAGATTCTACATAACTTATTAAATTAGAATTATTTTGACTAATAATTGAACTAACAGAAGTTACAAAATTATTTTTAGTTGTTCAATTTTCTAATGTAACATCATCTTGAGAGTTAATGATTTTTTGAAATGATAAAAAATTTTTATAAAAATAACTATTTTTGTCATCTTTAAATTTGTTAAAAACATCAATGTAACTATAAGTTCATTCAAAATCTTTTCCACTTTGAATTAAAGAACTATCAATTTCAAAATTAATTGAATAAGTAAAACTATTTTCTGACGTGTCTAACTTAGTGATGTTTGTAATATTAATATCACCATTTTGATTATCTTTGGAAGTGTTTAAAATATATGGTCCTTGTCCATATCTGTAATTTTCATTAATAACAAAATTATGTAAATTTCCTTGAGTTGCAACAGTATTATAAGAAGAAGTTAAATTTGCATTAGTGCTGTTTAAAACAGTAAAAATAGACATTGAAAAAAAAATTAAAATAAATAATCCTATAAAAGATAACTTACTTAATTTAAAAAACTTTAAAATTGCTTTAATCAGTGTTTTCATTTAAATATATTATACAAATTTAATATTTTAATTATCTTATTATTCCATAGTTAATAAAAAAATTATCTTTTAAATTAACAAAAAATTTTTTTATTAACTTTTATTTATTTGTCCATAGTAAAATTTTGTTAATAATTTTGGAGAAATTAAAATGACATTTATATTTGATCACCCTTTAATTAAAGATAAATTAACAAGAATGAGAAAAAAAGAAACAGAATCTACAAAGTTTAGAGATAACCTAAAAGAAATTACTCAATTAATGGCATATGAAGTAACTAAAAATTTTACACTAGATAGAATTGAAATTGAAACACCTATAACAAAAATGCTAGGGTATAAATTAAAAGAAAAAATTGTTCTTATTCCAATATTAAGAGCAGGATTAGGAATGGTTGATGGATTAAAAGACTTAATCCCAACAGCAAGTATTGGTCATATAGGAATTTATAGAGATGAAAGTACATCTAAACCAGAAGAATATTATTGTAAAATGCCTCAAAATTTAAAAAATGGTAATGCAATTATTTTAGATCCTATGTTAGCAACTGGTGGTAGTGCAAGCAAGGCTATTGAAATTATTAAAAAGTATGAACCAAAATCAATTTCTTTAATTTGTTTAGTAGCTGCACCAGAAGGGTTAAAAGTTATTGAATCAAATCATAAAGATGTAAATATTTATATAGCACAATTGGATGAAAAATTAAATGATAAATTTTATATTGTTCCAGGTTTAGGAGATGCTGGAGATAGAATCTTTGGTACAAAATAAATAAAAAAAATAAAAGGTTGATTTTAAAAAAAATTAATCTTTTATTTTTTTATTTTTAATTTTAATTCATTTCTAAATTGTTTTATTTTTTCTTCTGTTGGTTTTCCAGGAACTTTATGATGATGACGGCACTTAACTGTATATGTTTCAAAATTACCAATTTGAACTACAGGTTCATCATAGTGACTGGGTTTATCATTTACAATTCTTTGAGTAATTGATCCAGGTGCACCACAATCTGTACAAATTGCTGAAAGTTTTTGAACATATTCAGCACAACATGCAATCTTTGCTGTTACTAAAAAAGGTTCATTTTTAAAATTTTTATCTAGAGCTGAAACATATACAATGTATCCACTATCAGCCAATGTCTCACAAACTTCAACAATTGATTCATCAGCAAATTGTGCTTCATCAATTGCAATAACATGAGGATTAACTTCTAAAGATAAAATTTTATCAAATATTTCATAAGGGTGGTCAAACTCAAAAGAATTCATTTTTCTACCATCTCTAGACTTAATTTCATTTTTTGATCTTGTATCAATTTTTGGTTTAAACACTTGATAAATTACATCTGCATAATCAAGTCTTTTTAACTTTCTTAAAAGTTCTTCAGACTTACCAGCAAACATTGGACCACAAATCAACTCAATTCAACCTCTTTCTTTTCCAAATGCATTATTTTTCATCTTTTTTGCTCCTAAACATTAAATTTGAAAGTACAAATATCTCCATCTTCAACTATGTAATCTTTGCCTGCAAGTTTCATTTTTCCTTGTTTTTTTACTTCTTCTTCGCTTTTTAATTCAATTAAGTCTTTATACTTAATAATTTCGGCTTTTATAAAACCTCTTTGAAAATCTGAATGTATTATTCCAGCACACTCTGGTGCAGTCATTCCTTTTTTAAACTCTCAAGCTCTAACTTCCTTTTTTCCATATGTAAAATATGTTTGTAAGTTTAATTTTTCATAAGCTTTTAAAATCAACTTATTTAAACCTATTTCTGATAAACCAGCCATTTCTAAAAAATTTAGTTTTTCTTGATAATCTTCAATTTTAGATAAATCTTCTTCCAATTTAATAGCTAGAGGGATTATGTTTTCTTCCCCAACTTTTTCTTTTAATTTTTTATACTCAGAATTTTGATTTAAATTAACTAAATCAGATTCAGAAACATTTGCTACATAAATAACAGGTTTTAATGTCAGTAAAGAATAACTTTTAATAACTTGCTTTTCTTTCTCATTTAAATTAACTGTATTTGCTAGTTTTTCTTTCATTAAAGTAGCTAAAATTTTTTCACAAACTTCTTTTTCAAAAAATGCATCTTTATCACCTGACTGTGCTTTTTTAGAAATTCTTTGTAGTCTATTGTTAATTACATCAATATCAGAAAAAATTAATTCCATATTTATTATTTCTAAATCTCTAATAGCATCTATTGAACTATTAACATGGGTAATATCACTATTTTCAAAACATCTAATAACATGACAAATTGCATCAACTTCTCTGATATTATTTAAAAACTTATTACCAAGACCTTCTCCTTTGCTAGCACCTTTAACCAATCCTGCAATATCAACAAATTTAAATGTATTTGCAACTGTTTTTTCAGGATTAATTAGTTTTGCTAATTCTTGCAATCTTTGATCTGGTACATTGACTATTCCTACATTTGGCTCAATTGTTGCAAATGGATAATTAGCAGCTTCAACCGAAGAATTAGTAATAGCATTAAATAGTGTTGATTTACCTACATTTGGTAGTCCAACAATTCCTGTTGATAAACTCATAAAATCTCCTAATTTTCAAAATAAAATAAATGAATCAGTGATTCATTTATTAAATTTATATTTTTAATTTTTATGCTTTATTTAAAGAACCAAATAAAGTTATTTTTTCTAAAATTTTAGATTTAATTGCTTCATATCCAGGTTTTAATAATTTTCTTGGATCAAAACCTTTTTTAGCTTTATCTAAATCTTTTTTATCTTCAATATATTTTCTTACAGCTTCTTGAAAAGCAACTTGACATTCTGTATTTACATTTATTTTTACAACACCTAATTCAATTGCTTTTTTGATTTGATCATCTGGAATTCCAGTACCACCATGTAAAGTAACACCGATGTTACCAATTACTGAACTTATTTGTGATAATCTTTCAAAATTTAATCCCTTTCAATTGTCAGGGTATAACCCATGAATATTACCAATTCCAGCAGCTAAAACAGTAATAGGTAATAAAGATATTTTTTTACATTCATCAATGTCTGCTAATTCCCCATTACCAATAACACCATCTTCTTCACCACCAATTGTCCCAACTTCTGCTTCTAAACTAATATCTCTGTTACCAATTATTTTTAAAAGTTGTTCAACCTTTTGATAGTTTTCAGCAAAAGGCTCATGTGATCCATCAAACATAATAGAACTAAAACCTGCTTCAATTGCTTGAATACAAGCTTCATAAGAACCGTGATCTAAATGCATTGCTACTGGTACAGTAATTTTTAAGTTTTCCATCATTGCTGCTGTCATTGCTGCAACAGTTTTGTAACCACACTGATACTTAGCAGCACCTTCAGATAAACCAATAATAATTGGAGTGTTTGTTTCTTGTGCAGTTGTTAAAATTGCTTTTGTTCATTCTAAATTATTTGTATTTATGTGAGCAATTGCATAATTTCCTATTTTTGCATCTGCCAACATTTTTTTCATACTAACAAAAGGATAGTTTATTTTTGTAATCATAATATTTCCTTAAATATAAATAAAATTATTATTCTTCAGAGTCTTCATCTAATTCTTCAGAGTCTTCATCAACTTCTATCTCAAAATTTTCATCATCATCTTCATCAGAATCATCATCTTCATCAGAATCTTTTTCAATATTTGATGATGATTTTATTTCTTCTTCTACAACAATATCATCATCTTCAGATGCAATTATAGCAGAATCTAAATTTTTACCAGAATCTTCATCAATATAATCATCAATATCATTTTCTTCTTCAATTTTTGATATAGGAGGAGAAATGTATCCATCAATATCATTTTCATAATATTCATCTAGTCCAAACATTGAAGATGTGATTTTGTTAATTTCAGAAAGAGTGAAATATTCTCTTAATGATCATCTCTGTTTCCCTAGAGAAATGAATCTGATATCTTGCAATAATTCAATATAAAGATCACTTGCATAATCTTTTATTGATTTATCTTTTTTTAATAATGCATTAAAAAGTTCTTTAAATGTAAATGGTGTGTTACCAAACTTTTCTTTTGCATATTCATAAGTTATTTCAATTAAATGTTTGCTCATAAATATATGGTTTTCCTTTTAAATCTTTTAAATTATACTAATTAATTAAACTTTTATTAATCAATATTATTTTATTGTTTTCTTTTTTGTTTTTATTAAATGTCAAAATTCTTTCAGATGGAAATTTAAAAACTTCTTTTTTTGCTGAATCATATATATTTATCATGTTTTTTTCACCATCATAATAAATTTCTTTTTTCTTTTTTTCTATAACATCAAATAAGTATTTTGAATCAATACTAGTATTTTTAATTTTTTGTTTAATTTCTTCTAAAATATTTTGATTAAAATTTACTGCATAAATATCACCCATATTATTAAAACCATCAATAAATGTATTTAATATTTTGTCATCTAAGCACTTTAAAGATCACAAAAAAGAAGAAAGATTATTATCATTTAAATAAATGTAAGTTTTTTCTACATTAACTTTTTTATCAAAAACTATTC
>JAIDMU010000229.1 GCA_029050415.1 Malacoplasma sp. | reverse complement strand
CAGTTATACTATATAATTATGCTTTAAAGTGATTTTTAAAGTCTTTTTATATCAAACCACCAGCAGAAAATAAGGAGCAATTCAGCAAATGAGTAAGAAAAATTTTACTGATAATAAATTATCAAAATATGTTTTAAGAAGAGATTATTCAAAAATAGAAAAAAATTTTGATGAACCAAATCTTTTAAACCTTCAAAAAGATGCATTTAATAGATTTATAGAAAAAGAATTAGAAAATACTATTAAAAGTATTTTTCCAATTAGTTCAATAGGTAAAAGATATACTCTACAATATTTGGGTATGAATCTAGGAGATCCAAAAAGAACTGAAAAAGAAGCTCGTAATGAAGGAAAAACATATGATAGACCCTTATATGTTGATTTAGCAATTATAGATAATGAGTCTGGAGAAGTAAAAAAAACAGGTTCAAAAAGTGGAAAATCAAAAGCGTCAAATCATGATGGAATTTTTTTTGCTAGCATTCCAATGATTACTGAAAAAGGAACTTTCATTGTAAATGGGATTGAAAAATTTGTAATTTCTCAAATAGTTAGATCACCAGGTGCTTATGTATTAACAAAATCACAAATTAAGTTAAGTAATTCAAGAAAAAGAATTCAAGAAGGTTATATTTGTGAAATTTTACCTTCTAAAGGAACTTTATTTTTCATTTTTATGCCTGAAAATAAAGATTTTATTCAAGTTATGTTTAGAGATGCAATTGGTGAGTCAACTCATACAGTTTCAGTTACAGCATTTTTAAAAGCAATAGGTTTAAGTGAAAAAGAAATTTTAAGCATTTTTGCTAATCATAAATTAATAAAAAATTCATTAAATAATGAAGTTTATAACAAAAAAGATATATTTGATACTGACGAATTGAGTAGTTTTAGAAAGAATTTGTCTTCTTCTGATAGCTCTCGTTCTTATGGTGTTGATACTAAACTAAGAGATTTGTATAAACAATATGTTGCTTTAAAAAATGAATTAGAAAAAGAAGGAAAAAATACAGCAAAAGAAAAAGAATTAGAAGAAATCATAGATAATATTATTTCTGAAAAAGCAGCTAAAGATTTAGTTGTTAATTTATCTATTTCTACTAAAAGTATTGATTCAAGATTTAAATTACATAGTAAAGATATAAGTTATCAAAGCATTATTTATAATCATTTTTTCAATGTTAAAAGTTTTGATTTATCTAAAGCTGGACGTTATAAAATGAATAGAAAAATGCGTCTTTCTGAGAGACTTTATCAAAGAGTTTTAGCTGAAGATTTAAAAGATAGTAAGGGAAAGATACTTGTTAAAAAGAATACTTTAATTCAAAAACAAGAACTTGATACTATTAAACAATTAACAAAAACTGGAGAATTAGGAATTATTCATGAAGTTAATTTGGATAACAGAATTTCAAAGCTTGCAGATGGTCCTGTAAGATATGAAAAAATTAATGTTTACCAAGATAATGATTCACAAGAAGAATTTATTCCTATTATTGGTACAGATACATCTATAGACAAACCAACTTTATGTATTTCAGACATTTTATCAATTATTTCTTATGTTATTAATTTAAACTATGACATTGGTTTTTACGATGATATTGATCATTTAGGGAATAAAAGACTTAAATTAATTGATGAATTATTAAAAACTCGTGCTCAAGCAGGTTTGGTTAGAATAGAAAAGTTTATTAATGATAAGTTAGCAATAGCTGATGGAGCAAATAAATCACAAGAAGCTGTAGAAGAAGCAGCTAAAAAGGCTTTAACTGTTAAGTCTATTATTAATACAAAACCTTTTCAAATAAGTTTTAAAGAATTTTTTAATTCACACCAATTAACACAATTTTTAGATCAACAAAATCCACTTGCTGAGTTAACAAATAAAAGAAGAATTTCAGCAATGGGTCCTGGTGGTATTTCTAGAGAAGACCCAAATCTTGATATTCGTGATGTTCACTATTCACATTATGGTAAAATTTGTCCTATTGAAACACCTGAAGGAATGAATATTGGTTTAATTATGTCACTTGCAACTTATGCAAGTACTGATAGTAATGGTTTTTTAAAAACTCCTTATCGTGTTGTAAAAAATGGTGTTATTACTGATGAAATTAAGTGATTAACAGCTTTAGAAGAAGATGAGTACATTATTGCTTGTTCAAATTTAAATGTTGAAAAAAATAAATTTAAAGAAGACAAAGTTCTTTGTCGTTACCGTTCTTCTTGAGAATTTTTTGATGTTGAAAATGTAGATTTTATAGACATTTCTCCAAAACAAGTAGTATCAATTGCAGCATCTTCAATTCCTTTTTTAGAAAATGATGATGCAAACAGAGCACTTATGGGTGCAAACATGCAACGTCAAGCTACACCATTAATTTCACCTGTTGCTCCAATTGTTGGAACAGGTAATGAATATAAAATTGCACATGATTCTGGAATGGCTGTTGTGTATGAAGAAAATAAAGATGGTGTTGTAACATATGTTGATGGTAGTTTGATTAAAATTAAATCTGGTTCTGATGAAAAACAATATGAACTAACAAAATTCAATAAATCTAACCAAAATACTTGTAACAATCAAGTTCCAATTGTTTCTTTAGGCGATAAAGTTACAAAAGGTGCAACTATTGCTGATGGTCCTGCTATGTCAAATGGTGAGTTAGCTTTAGGTCAAAATGTTTTAGTAGCTTTTACTACTTGAAGTGGATACAACTATGAAGATGCTATTATTTTGTCAAAAAGATTATTCATTGATGATATTTTCACATCTATTCATATTGTTGAGTACTCTGTTGAATGTTTAAAAACAAAAAATGGAGATGAAGAAATTACTAGAGATATTCCAAATGTTTCTGAATCTGCAAAAAAATACCTTGATAATGAAGGTATTATTATGGTTGGTGCTGAAGTAAAAGAAGGAGATATTTTAGTTGGAAAAATTTCTCCAAAAGGACAAGTAGAATTAACAAGTGAAGAAAAATTACTACAAGCTATTTTTGGAGATAAATCAAAAAATCACAAAGAAACATCATTAAAAGTTCCTCATGGTGGAGAAGGAACTGTTGCAATGGTTAAGCGTTTCAAAGTTGAAGATGATTATGAATTAAATGCTGATGTAATTGAACAAATTAAAGTCTATGTAGTTCAAAAAAGAAAAATCCAAATTGGTGACAAAATGGCAGGTCGTCATGGTAATAAAGGTATTATTTCAAAAATTGTTCCAGTTGAAGATATGCCACACTTAGAAGATGGTACAACAATTGATATTATGTTAAACCCATTAGGTGTTCCTTCAAGAATGAATATTGGTCAGATTCTTGAATTACACTTAGGAATAGCTATGAGAAAGCTAGCTTTAACAAAAATGTTAGAACTTTATTTTGATAAGAAAAAACCAGAAGATTATTCTTTATTGTTTGGAATCAATGAAGAAGTTTCAAAAACATTAATTAAAAACATTGAAAAAATTATTTCTGAAAAGAAAATAAAAGACTTAAAACAAGCTAAAAATGAATTCACAGATTTTGATTTAACTCTTGTTTTGTCTAGAAGTGGTATCCCTAGAGAAAAATTAATTTATAAAGCAGCTACACCTGTTTTTGAAGGTGTTAATAGATCTGATTTAAAAGAAGTGATGTCAGAGTCTGGAATAGATCCTATTAACAGTGAATTAGGAAAAGGCAAGAATGGTAAATTTAAATTGATTGATGGAAGAACTGGTGAGTATTTTGATGGAGAAATCTCTGTAGGAATAATGTACATGTTAAAACTTGATCACATGGTAGATGACAAAATTCACTCAAGATCTGTTGGACCATATTCAAAAATTACTCAACAACCGCTTGGAGGAAAGTCTCAAAATGGTGGTCAAAGATTTGGTGAAATGGAGGTTTGAGCACTTGAAGCATATGGTGCAGCTCATAACCTAAGAGAATTATTAACAATTAAATCTGATGATGTAAAAGGTAGAAATAATACATATAATGCGATTATTAAAGGAAAACCAATTCCAGAATCAGGTCTGCCTGAATCATTTAAACTTTTAACTAAACAACTACAAGGTTTAGGTTTACAAGTTAACATAACAAAAAATAATGACTCTGGTAAAAACAGTAAGAGTTTTAAAGATATTAATGATTACATTTCAAAAATGACAAATAGTGCTATTAAAAATGATGCAGAAGAAAAAGTCATTGAAGAAATAGATATTTAGAAAGGATTTAGTTAAATTTATGAATTCAAAATCATCTAGAATTACAAGTATTCAAATTGGATTGGCATCTCCTGAAAAAATTAGAGAGTGATCAAATGGAGAAGTTACTAAATCTGAAACAATTAATTACAAATCATTAAAACCAGAAAAAGACGGTTTATTTGATGAAGCAATTTTTGGTCCTGTAAAAGATTATGAGTGTGCTTGTGGTAAGTACAAGAAAATTAAATTTAGAGGAAAAGTTTGTGAAAAATGTGGTGTTGAAATTACTGAATCAATTGTTAGAAGAGAAAGAGTTGGTCACATTGAATTAGCAGCACCAATTGCACATATTTGAATGACAAAAGAATTGCCTTGTCCTTCAAAGATATCTTTAGTTTTAGATATTTCATACAAAGAAATTGAACAAGTTGTTTATTTTGTAAACTACATTGTTTTAGATGAAGGTAATGGTAAATATCCAAAAAACTTTAATTTTAAAGAAGTTATAGATTTATCTAGTCAAAAAAGTTCAAAAGAAACTAGAAGTAAATTAAGAAAAACACTACGTGAAATTTATGAATCAATTGATGTAAAAAAATCTCCAGAAAATGCAATTAAGTACAAAATTGCTAGAACTTTTTATGAAACTCTTGCTGAATCTAATATGCCTTTCAGTATTGAAGAAGTTTTTAATTTTATTAGTTCTTTTACTGGAATGCGTTTTGGAATAGGTGCTGAAGCAATTTTAGAATTGTTAAAAAAAATTGATTTATCTAAAGAATATGATGATATCTATGACAAACTTAGAAAAAGTGAAAACACAAATGATGTTAAAACGAAAAAACTTGTTAGAAGATTAGAAGCAATTAAATGACTAAAAGATTCTAATAACAAACCTGAGTGAATGATTTTAAGAAATATTGTAGTAACTCCTCCAGATACTAGACCTATTATTCAATTAGAAGGCGGAAAATTTACAACTAGTGATATTAATAGTTTCTATAGAAAAATTATTATTAGAAATGAACGTTTAAAAAGGGTTATGCAAAATAATGCTCCTTTAATTATTTTGAACAATGAAAAACGTTTATTACAAGAAGCTGTTGATGCTTTATTTGATAATGCATCAAGAAAAAAACCATTACTTGGAAAAGATAAAAGACCTTTAAAATCATTATCAGAACACCTTAAAGGTAAACAAGGTTTATTTAGACAAAACTTATTAGGGAAAAGAGTTGATTATTCAGGACGTAGTGTTATTGTTATTGGTCCTGAACTTAAAATGTATCAAGTTGGTATCCCAGTTTCAATGATATTGAAATTGTTTAAACCTTTTATTATTCATGAATTAATTAGAAAAACAGATGATGATGGTAGTCCAAAAGATCCAATTGTTTCAAACATTAAATCTGCTGAAAAATTAGTTTTAAGTCAAGATGATACAATTTGACCAATTATTAATAAAGTTATTAAACAAAGACCTGTTTTATTAAACCGTGCTCCTACTTTACACCGTTTAGGAATACAAGCTTTTGAACCTATCTTAGTAGAAGGTAAAGCAATTAGATTGCATCCATTAGTAACAACAGCATTTAATGCTGACTTTGATGGTGACCAAATGGCAGTTCATGTTCCTTTATCACCAGAAGCTGTTGCTGAAGCTAGAACAATTATTTTAGCTTCTTGACACATTTTGGGACCAAAAGATGGAAAACCAATTATTACTCCAACTCAAGACATGGTTTTAGGTAATTATTATTTAACTATGGAAAAACTTGGGATGCCTGGTCAAGGGATGTTATTTAATAGTGTTGATGAATTAAAAACTGTTTATCAAATGAAAAAGGTACATGTTCATTCAATTATTGGAATCCCTACAAGAGAATTTAAAAAGAAAAAATTCCCTAAAGATGGTATTTTAATTACTACAGTTGGAAAAGTTATTTTAAATGATGTTTTACCAGAAGACATGCCTTATTTAAATAACCCAGATGATTTAGAAAAACTTGGTGACAATGATATTGTTGAATTTGGTAAAGACTTTAGAGATTTTATTGAAAAGAAAAAGATTTACAAAGCTTTTACTAAAAAAACATTATCTGAAATTGTTAATATTTTGCACCGTGAATATTCAGAAACTTCATTAGAAATTGTTCCATCAACAATGGATAAAATTAAAGATATTGGATTTGAGTATTCAACTAAATCAGCAACAACCATTTCAGCTTTTGATGTTCCAGAATATACAGACAAAGAAAAATATTTTGAAGAAACAGATAAAAAAATTGAACAAATGAAACACTATTATCAAAAAGGATTATTGACAGATGATGAAAGATATCGAAAAGTTGTATCTGAATGAAGTGCAGTAACTGATAAAGTTTCAAAAGATATTGAAAAATTAATTCAAAAACCTGAATATTTAAACAACTCAATTGTAGTTATGGCAAATTCTGGAGCCAGAGGTAATATTTCTAACTTTACTCAACTTTCTGGAATGAGAGGCTTAATGTCAAAATCATATAACTATGACCAAAAACAAAAATCTAAAGTTATTAAAGATACAATTGAAGTTCCAATTAAAAACTCTTTTATTGATGGATTAACTGTTAGTGAGTATTTTAACTCATCTTATGGTGCTAGAAAAGGGATGACAGATACTGCAATGAAAACATCTAAGTCTGGTTACATGACAAGAAAATTAGTTGATGCAACACAAGATGTTATTGTTAACAATGACGACTGTAAAACTACTAGAGGTACAGTTTTAGAGAGTATTGAAGATACAAAAACAGGTTCAATAATTGAAAGTTTAAATGAAAGATTAATTAACAGATTTCCTATTTTTGATGTTATTCATCCAAAAACAAAAAAAGTACTTGTAAAAGCTGGTGAAATGATTAACAAAGCAAAAGCTAATGAAATTGTAGATGCTGGAATTAAACAAGTAGAAGTAAGAAGTGTTCTTCATTGTAAAGAAGAAAATGGAATTTGTCAAAAATGTTTTGGAACAGATTTAACAACAAATAAACTTGTTGAAAAATATACTGCAATTGGCGTTATTGCAGCACAATCAATTGGAGAACCAGGGACTCAATTAACCATGAGAACTTTCCATACTGGAGGGGTTAGTAGTGGCGCAAACATTGCTCAAGGGTTTGAAAGATTGAAACAATTATTTGATATCATTCCTCCAAAACAATGAGAAAAAGCTTTAATTTCAGAAGTTGAAGGAAAAGTGCAATCAATTAAACAATCAAAAGAAAATCCAAATATTTCTATAGTTTCAATTAAAAATTCTAAAGAAACAGTTCAATATAAAGTTCCTTTTGATGAACAACTTAGAGTTGAAGAAGGTCAAAAAGTAAAACCTGGAGATAAAATCACTGAAGGATCAATTGATGTAAAAGAATTGTTAAAAGTTGCTGGAATTGAAGTTGTAAGAAACTATATTATTAAAGAAGTTCAAAAAGTTTATCGTTTACAAGGGATTGAAATTGCAGACAAGTATATTGAAGTTATTATTAGACAATTAACTAATAAAGTTCAAGTACAAGATTCTGGAGATTCTAAGTTATTTATTGGACAAATTATTGATGTAAATACATTTAGAAAAGAAAATGAAAAACTTTTAATGTCTGATAATTTAATGCCTGCAACAGCAGTAAACTTAATTTTTGGTTTAGATGAAGCTCCTTCAAAAACAGGATCTTTCTTAGCAGCTGCAAGTTTCCAAGATACTAAAAAAATTCTAACTGATGCTTGTGTAAAGGGTCAGATTGATCATTTAAATGGTTTAAAAGAAAATGTTATCTTTGGTAATTTAATACCATGTGGTACTGGTAAGAAAAATAGTGAAGAAATTATTAAAGAAGGAAAAGAAATGTATGAACTAGAATACTAGTTCTTTTCTTTTCAAAATTGATATATTGAAAGTCAAAATTTCATATATAATATAAGATGTTGCACTAAAGGAGTATTTTATTTATGCAAAAGACAACATTTGTTAAAAATGAAGCAGCAATGGCTAATAAAAAGTGATATATCATTGATGCATCTAATGTTATTTTAGGTAAATTAGCTGTTGAAGCTGCAAACATTTTACGTGGCAAAAATAAAGCTGATTTTACTCCTAATGTTGATTGTGGTGATTATTTAGTGATTATCAATTCTGATAAAATTGTTTTATCTTCTGATAAAGCCGAAAAAGAAAAATGATATAGACATTCTGGATATATTGGTGGTTTGAAAGAAAGAACAGGGAAACAAATGATTGAAAAATATTCTGATGAGTTAATTTATGAAGCTATTAAAGGAATGTTACCTAAAAATAGACTTTCTAGAAATATCATTAAAAAACTATTTGTTTATAAAGACAACAATCACAAACAAACTGCTCAAAAACCAGTTGAATTAAAAATAAAAAATAATTAAGGGAAAGAAAAATGAGTGTAGAGTATAAAGGTTTAGGAAGAAGAAAATCTTCTATTGCACATGTTAAATTAGTTCCAGGAACTGGAAAGATTTTTATTAATAAAAGAAAACCAAGTGAATATTTTCCAAACTCTTTAGTTATTCAAGATATGGAACAACCTCTTGTAATTACAGATACTAGAAAAAGTTTTGATGTATTTGTAAAAGTTGTTGGAGGTGGATTTACAGGACAAGCTGGAGCAATAAGATTAGGAATTGCTAGAGCTTTATTAGCTGTTAATCAAGATTTTAGAAAATCTTTAAAAATTTCTAAAATGTTAACTAGAGATTCAAGAGTTAAAGAAAGAAAAAAATACGGTCTATATGGTGCAAGAAGAAGACCTCAATTTACAAAACGTTAATTATTTTTTATACACATAAAACAGAAGGTAAAACTTCTGTTTTTTTTATTTCATTAGAAATAAGTAACTTTTCCTTTATAATAATATGATTTGGGTGATCTAATCTAAATGGTCGGCATGGGGCAACAAAATTTATATTTTTTAAGGAGAATGAATAATGTCTTTTGAATATGTAACAAGAAAAGATTATTCTAATTTAAAAATTAGTTTAATTGAATTAATAAAATTAGTACAAAATGAATTAAGAAAATTTTTTACTTTTCGTTTTGATTTTATTGGTAGTGCAAAATACAACATGATTACAGTTGGTAATCCAAATAAAGGATTTGACTTTGATGTTAATTTTGAAATACAAAAAATAAAGAAAGAAGATTTAACAGAAAAAGAAATAAGAAGTTTAATAATTAAATCATTTAATAAATTAGTTAATAAAAATAAAACAAGTTTAAATTATCCCGAAAATAATTCAAGATCTATAACTTTAAAAGAAATAAATCAAAAGGAATCAAAAATAATATATGGAGTGGATTTTGCAATAATACTAAATGAAGGAATAATATTTCATAATAAAAAAGAGTCTACTATAGAGTGACAACAATTAAGAAAAAATAATGATATGCTTAAAAACATAAAAGTGATTAAAAGTAAAGGAAAATGAAATGAATTTAGAAAAAAATATTTAGAAAAAAAGAATGAAAATGCTGATAATGACAAAACTTCTTGTTCATTATTTATTGAGTCAATTAATGAAATTATGCAAGAAATATAAAAAAGCATCTAATGATTAATACTTTGATTAAAAGAAAACAGGTAATAAATATGAGTTATAGATTTGTAGAAAAAGAAGAGTATTCATTTATTAAAAATAAATTAATAGATTTAATACATTTGGTTCAAGATGAAGTAAGAGAATATTTTACTTTTAGATACGATTTTGTTGGAAGTTCAAAATATAACATGATAACAACAAATGATAAATCAAATATAGGATTTGATTTTGATTTAGACATAAGAGTAAATGATGATGAAGAAAATTATACAGCTGAAGAAATAAGAAATATATTGAAAGAAGCATTCAATAAAATTGTTAATCAAGGTTTTACTAATTTTGATTATCCAGAAAATAGTACTAGAGTATTAACAATAAAAGTTAAAGATCAATGAAATTCAAAAATTTTACATAGTGCTGATATTGCAATAGTCTTTGACTGTGAAAATGATAGACAACAATATATACATTTCAATAAAAAACAAAATTCTTATTATTGAAACTTTAGAAAAAAATCCTTTTATAAATTAGAAGAAAAAATAAATTCAATTAAAAAAGAGAATTTATGAGAAGAAGTAAAAGAAGTATATTTATTTAAAAAAAATTATAATTTTATGAATAAAAAATCTTATTCTTTATTTTTAGAAACAATTAGTGAAGTTTATCAAAGAAATTTTTATGAATAGAGTAATCAATAAAACATTAAAAAAAACCAGAAATCTTATAATAGGATTTCTGGTTTTTAATTAATTAAATTAGTTATTTTTAAATAACACAAGTTGTACATTCAAATAGTTTTTCAGAGTCTTTTAAAACTTCTTGTCTAATTCTAATGTAGTAAATTGAAATACATTTTTTATTAAAAGCATAAATATAGGCTTTGTTTAAGTCTCTTGTAGTTGCATTTTCTGTTAAAAATAAAGTCATAGAAATTGCTTGATCAACATGTTGTTGTGCTGCTGCACATATATCAATAATTGGATTAGTCCCCATTTCATATGCACCTTTAGCATAATACATATAGTTATCAACACTGATTTTATAAGCCGGAACATAAATTCTCCCAACTTTCCCTTCTTTTCTAATTTCAATTGGAGACACAGTAGGTTGTAAACTTGGAGTACATGAAGATAAATAACTAATAGATCCTGTTGGAGCAACAGCCATTAAATGTGAATTTGCTAAACCATATTTTTTAATATTTTCACTTAATTCTATTCAGTCTTGTTGAGATGGGATTTCAAATTCATATTGTTTTAATAAGTTTTTTATTTTTTCAGTTTTTGGAGTTCAGTAATCACTTTCGCATTTTGTATATTTATCAAAATATGAACCATCAGCATATTTTGTATTTTTAAAATTTTCAAAAACAAATCCTGTTTCTTTTGCATGTTTATTTGAAGCTTTATAACAATGATAAGCCATTGCATAAAAAAACATATTTGTGAAATCAACAGCTTCTGGACTATCATAATAAATTTTATTTGTAGCTAAAAACCCATGTAAATTCATTGCACCTAATCCAACTGCTTTATTTTTTGAATTTCCTTCTTGGATTGTTGGTGCTGATGATAAATCTGCTAAATGTGCAATTGCATCTAATGCTTTAATTGAATATTCTATAGTTTTACTGAAATTTTTACCATTTTCCATTACTTTTGCAATATTTAATGATCCTAAATTACAACAAACATCTTCCCCTAATTTTTCATATGAAAGATCTGTATTTAAAACAGAAGGAGTATTAATTTGAATAATTTCAGTACAAAGATTTGACATGATTATTCTATTATTTAATGCTGCGTTTTTTTCATTTGCTATATCATCAAATAGAATGAAAGGATAACCAGATTCAAATTGGATTTCAGCAATTTGTTTAAATAATTTTCTTGCAGGAATAAATGTTTTAGAAATCTTTGGATTATTTAAAAGATTTTCATATTCTTTTGTAATTGAAATATCACTCATTGGTTTTTTATATTCTCTTTGAATGTCATAAGGTGAAAATAGTGCCATTTCTTTGTTTTCTTTAGCTAAATGAAAAGCAACATCTGGAATAACAACACCTAATGACAAAGATTTAATTCTGATTTTTTCATCTGCATTTTCTCTTTTAGAGTCTAAAAATTTTAAAATATCTGGATGGAACACATTTAAATAAACTGCTCCAGCCCCTTGTCTTTGTCCTAGTTGGTTTGCATATGAAAAAACATCTTCTAAAATTTTCATTACAGGGATAATTCCAGTAGCTTGATTTTTAATATTTTTAATAGGTGCTCCAAATTCCCTTAGATTTGTTAAACAATATGCAACTCCACCACCTCTTTTTGATAATTGTAATCCCATTGTAGTAGCTCTAGCAATTGATTCCATATTATCTTCAACTCTAATTAAATAACAAGAAACAAACTCTCCTCTTTTCTTTTTACCAGCATTTAAAAATGTTGGTGTTGCAGGTTGATATCTTCCTGTCATCATTTCATCTAAAAAAGTTAAAGCATCTTGTTCATTTCCTTTTGCAAATAGTAATGCATTACAAGTAACACGATCTTCATAGTGTTCAAAATAAGTTTTGTTATCAAAAGATTTTAAAGCATAAGTTGTATAAAATTTCATTGCTCCCATAAATGAACTGAATTTAAAATTATAACTTTTTGCTTTTTCAAAAATAGAAATTAAAAAATTTGGATTATATTTTTTAAATAAATCAAAATCATAATAGTTATTAACAAATAAATATTCTAATTTTTCTTTTACAGATCCAAAAACTTTGAAGTTAGGCAAAATTTCTGTTTCTAAATATTTATCTACTGCTAATAAATCATTTTCAAATTGAAAATTTCCATTTTCATCAAAAAGTTTTATAGTTGCATTTAAAGATATATAAGAATCTTTATCTATAATTATATTGTTTTTACTATTTGTATTAGAGTTATTATTATTCATTTTTATTACTTCCTAAAAATTATTATCTTCTCAAAATTTATTTCCTATTTCTATTACTTTTTCAACATCTTGTTTTGTGCCTAATAATTCGAAATTGTAAAGATATGGAATATTTAGTTTCTTTGAAATTATATCCCCAGCAATGCAATATGTATCATAGAAATTTGTATTTCCTGATGCAATTACTGCTTTACAATTATTTCTATTAGTTTCAATGTTTAAAAATTTTTTTACTTGTTTTGGAACAGCTCCTGTTGTTTGCCCATGACCACCAGCATAAGTTGGCGTTAATAATATAAAAGGTTCTTCAATAATTGGTGGGTCTTCATTAAAATTTATTGGTAATCTTGTTGATCTGCAACCCACTTTTAAAATAAAACGATGTGTATTATTGGAAATTGAAGAAAAATAAACAATATAAAATTTTTTTTCTAAATTATTGTTCATTTATTAAAAATCTCAATCTTCATCATCTGTTTCTTCAACATTTCCCATAATATATGAAGAACCATTACCAGAAAAGAAATCATGGTTTTCATCAGCTCTTGCTGATAGTTGCACAAATATTTCTGGTTTAATTTCTGTTTCTTGAGGCGTAAATGGAGAATCATAGCCTAAGTTTTGTAAGAATTTACCTGCATTATATACACTGAATTTAATTGCATCATCTGCAATATTAAAACCTGAGTATAATTCATTTAAAAATTTTTTTTCTAAATCTATTACTTCATATAATAAATCAAAAACAAATTTTTTCATTTCTGCTTGTTTTTCAGGTGGTAGTTTAGCAACTTTTTGTTGATACTTATAACCACTGTAGTAATTATGGATTACTTTATCTCTTAGTATTAATCTAATAATATCTAAAGTATTTGGTAACATATTTTTTGCACCTAAATAAAAAGGTAAATAGAACCCACCATACAATAAGAATCCAGGCATCATAGCAGCTGCAACTTTTGATTTTAAAGGATCATCTCCTATATAATAAGGTATTAGAACTTGTGCTCTTTTTTGTAAACTTTCACAATTAATTACTCAATCATGTGCTGAATTAATTTGATCACTTGAACAAAATGTAGAAAATATTGATCCATAACTTCTTGCATGAACACCAACCATAAAGGCAAAATTTGTATATATAACTTGTTCATGGTCAGTTAAAGAGTTTTTAACTTGAGCAACATCTCCTATTGTAGCTTGAATAGTGTCTAATAGTGTTAATCCTGTAAATGTTCTAACAACAAGTTCTTGTCACTTATTATCTAATTTATTTCAAGAAGTTAAATCATTTGAAAGTGCAATTTTTTCAGGAAGTCAGAAATTTTGAGTAATTCTGTTTCAAACTTCTAAATCTTTTTCATCATTAATAAAATTTCAATTTACTGATCTCATTTTCCCTTTTAAATTGTTTTTTGCATATTCAATTGGTGAAATTGACTTATTGAAATAATCTTTTTTATTGTCCATACTGCTACCTCGAATTAATAATACTAATTAAAACATTTTATATAGATTTAATATAAAAAATCTATAAAAT
>JAIDMU010000228.1 GCA_029050415.1 Malacoplasma sp. | reverse complement strand
GTCGGCATCGGTAGAATTGTATAAGAGACAGATGATATAGATACTAAATTGTAAATATATAACCATCCATTGTTTTTGTGTAAGAAGAATTTGATTTAGATGTAAATTTAATCTTATATGTTCAAGTTCCATAATAATTATATGGATAACCTCAAGTTGCTGAATGAATATCACTAACTTCAATATTATATTTAGGGAAAGATTTTTCTAAGTCAGACTTAACAATGTTTTCCATTATTTTAACATTTTCATCTCAAGTTCCTTTAGTTAATTTTTCACCAACAATTATCAAATCATTAG
The DNA here is from genome assembly GCA_029050415.1 of Malacoplasma sp. Classification (GTDB taxonomy): domain Bacteria; phylum Bacillota_I; class Bacilli_A; order Mycoplasmatales; family Mycoplasmoidaceae; genus Malacoplasma. Next base: position 1,581 of record JAIDMU010000228.1, on the reverse strand, counting down.
AAACTCAATTTTTAATAGGTAGTCCATCAGTAGCTTCGCTTTGTTTTTGGTTAAAAGTTTTAATGTAATTAATATTACTAATGTCACTTAATATACCTGGACCAGTATCTTGGTCAGCAGAAAGGAATAAGTTTAAGTGTACCATTCTAGTACCATTTGTACCATCTGCTCAATAATAACCTGCTTTTGGTTTCATTGGAACTTTAAAGTTAAATGTAGCACCACCATTAATACGTTGAATTCAACTTCATTCACATTGCTCAAATGTACCAGCTAATTCAACTGGATGATATCTAGCAATATCTTTTCAACCTTCTTCAAATAATAAGTGTTGATATTTAACACTTAAATCATCATAGTATTTTGGATTTTGATTATATCAATATGTATCAAAATCATCTTCTAAAATTCAACTAATATTTTTTCATTGTAAGTGACTACTATGGAAATTTTTAAATGGAAAATTAGTTGCCATAATCAAATTAATTCCTCATCTGTCTGGAAGAGTGATCATATTATCTTTTGTAACTAAATTTAAAAATCAAATATCCATTTCAAAAGGATCAATAATAGTATCTTTATAGAAAGTAGTGCTAGATCAAGCATGTCCATCTGTAGGAGTAGCTTTAACTTTAAATGATTTATTTGCAATACTTGCTGAATTTTCAACATATGTTAAATTAACATTCTTAAACACATAGTCTGGTGTTTCAGGTGTAAAGTGAGATAAATTAAATTTTGTACTAAAATAATTTTTCATTCAATTATTTAAATCAGCATCTGTTTTAATGTTTGTATCATTGACTGTAATATTAAAACTACTATTTTTTGATTTTGCAGGAACTGTAGCATCTGGAAGTCTTGCTGCCTTATCAATTTTTACAGTTACTGTTCTTTGTTCATTGTTGGTAGCAGTATTTTCTCAAATAGCACCTTCAACTGGAGTAACATTAATTTTAAAAGTATTAGTAGTAAGACTTGCTGAATCTGGAACATAAGTAACATTTACATTACTATATTTATCTGAATTTTCAAAGTATTTTTGATAAAAATCAGTTTTAGCTAAACTATTTTTAAAGTAATTATTTAAAGATGTGTCATTTAGTGAAGATAATACAAATTGAAGTGTAAAAATGTCTTCACTTGGAGCAGTTGCATAAGTTGGAACAACTGGATCAACAGGGTCTACTGGGTCAACTGGATCTACTGGATCAACAGGTACATCAACACTAGATGATTGTGTATTAGTTAATGATGCAACTGATGGGGCAACACCTGCTATAACTGCAGCAGTACCAATACTTGCAGATATTAAAATTTTCTTTTTTGCGCTCATAAAATTTCTCCTATATTTTAAATATAGAAATCATAAATTATTTGTAATTCTAATTTCTATATGTCATTAGGTGATATTAATTGTAATATAACGTTAAACCAATTGTCAATTTAATTTAACATTATCTGTGTTTAAAGTTAAAAAAATTAATTTTGAATAATCTATAAAAAATCATTTTCTTTATAAATCAAAAAATATTTTATAAAATGTTAAAAAATATTACTTATCATTGCTATCATTAACTC
>JAIDMU010000227.1 GCA_029050415.1 Malacoplasma sp. | reverse complement strand
TCATTATCTTGAATTAAAAGAAATTAATGATATTTTTAAAAATAGAATTAATGTTTTAAAAAGTAAAAAAGAAAAAGAGAATTTGGACAAAGAATCTCATGAAATCAAAAAACAATTTGTAGATGTTAAAGATTCAGTTAAATTATTTTCACTAAAAAATGTTGATCGAAAACTTTTATTTAACTCACTTATTTTAGCAATTAATGAAAACCAAAAAACTGTATTTTTGGTTACTAATGAAATTGATAATTCTATTCAATATATTTTATGTATGAATGAAAAATTTGCTAATGACAATAAAATCAATTTAAATGATTTTGCTAAACAATTAAGCCAAAAACTTGGTGGTAAAGGTGGAGGAAGAAATTATTTAGTTCAAGGAACAATTTTAAAAAATAACCAAGATGAGTTATTAAGTGTTTTAAAAAGTATTAAAAATGCAATTAAAGGGTAAAGTTTTAGCAATAGATTTTGGAACTAAAATCTTAGGCATAGCAATTTCGGATAATGAACAAAAACTTTGCTTACCTTACTGTCAGTTAAAGAACAATAACAATTTGTTTAAAAAAATAATTGAAATAATTGAAGAAGAAAAAGTTATTGAAATAGTTATAGGCTTTCCAAAAACTAATAATGGTTATGTTTCACAAAGACATCAGTTAATTATTGATTTTAAAAAAACACTGGATGACAAATTACAATCAAAAATTACTACTACATTTTTTGATGAATCATTTTCAACAAAAAGTTCTTATGATTCTTTAAAAAGTTTTAATGTAAAAACAAGTAAGTTAGATAAGAATAAGGATATGATTGCTGCATCTATTATTTTAGAAAATTATTTAAATAGTAAAAACAAATCAAGGTAAAAATATGAACACACTTAAAGATTATTATGAAAAATCATTAGAATATAAACCACAATATCCAATTGATAAAGAAACAGCTGATTACATTTGTAATTTTATTAATGAAAACCAAATTAGTTTTATGCTTGAAATAGGTAGTGGAATTGGTTATAGTGCAAATTATTTTGCTTTAAACAGTTCAATTTCTGCAATTGATAGTTATGAAAAAGAATTTAATTTTTACACAATTTGTAATTCAAATAAAATGTCTAGAAAGATTAATTTTATTTGAAAAGATTTTTTAGAAGAATCAGACAATTTTTGCAAATATCCTTTAATTTTTATTGATGCTTCAAAAACCAAACAAATTGAATTGTTTGAAAAATCTATCAATTTTTTAGATGATAATGGTTTTATAATTATTGACAATATTAATTTAAATCGTTTAAAAGAAAAATATTATAGTCCTAGTGTTGGAACTAAAACAATTAAATCAATTGAGAAAATTTTAGTGAAAAGTGAAGAGTTTAAAAAATATTTAAAAAATTTATATGATTTTGAAGTTTATATATTAGAAATTGGTGATGGATTAGCAATAT
>JAIDMU010000226.1 GCA_029050415.1 Malacoplasma sp. | reverse complement strand
ATTAAATATAAAAAAAGAATGATTAAATGAAAAAAGAAAAAAATATTTAGAAAAAGCTTTTATAAGCAGAAATAGAAAAATCAATAAATTTTAAATTAAATGAATTTATATAATTGTGAGAAAATAAAAAAATTTAACTTAAATTTAAAAAACTTAATAAATAAAATCTTATAAACTCAAGCAGATTTTGTTTCTATAAAAAAATTCTGATTATTTTGTTTCAATATAATTGTATATATTGAACATTAATACTATAATGTCATTAACTAATTTTGTTCACATAATATTTGTTATTTTTTGGAGGTAAATATGATTAACTATATGGATGTTTGAAAAAAGTACTTTGGAAATGAAACAAAAGCTGTAGATGTTTTTGGAGTTCTGATTTATAAAAATAAATACAACAGCAATGAGAATGGTTCTTGAACAATTGACCACATATTCCCTAGAAGTCCACATAATGATAATGCTGGATATGTAAGAAAAGGAAGAAATTGTTTAGAAAATTTACAACCTTTAAGCATTTTTTCAAACCAAAAAAAAGGATCATTTTTAGGCGGAAAAGTTAATGGTGTTACTTTTTCGGTAAAAATTATTCACAAAGATGAAAATGGAGTAATTGGACAAATGATGATAAAAAAAGGAAATAAATGATACACCATTGAATAAATAATAAAAAAAGTTATTTATATAATAATTTTTATTTTCTATTGTCAGATTTTTAAAATCTGACATTTTTTATTCTTATCTTTTATTTATTATTATTTTTTTTATAAGTCATTTCTTATTTATAATATTTGAGTATAAATATAAAGAATTGAGGACTTATGGAAAAACTAACAGTAAAAAATTTACATGTATCTATAAATGAAAGAGAAATTCTTAAAGGAATAGATATTGAGGTTAATAAAGGAGAAGTTGTAGCAGTTTTAGGTCCAAATGGTCATGGTAAGTCAACTTTACTAAAAGCTATTATGCACCACTATACTACTGAAATTACTGATGGTAGTATTCTAGTAGATGGTCAAGATACAGCAGATTTAGAAACTGATGAAATTGCTAGACTTGGTCTATTTTTGGCTCCGCAACATTCTGAAGAAATTCCAGGTGTAACAATGCTAGATTTTTTAAGATCTGTTTTAAATGCAAGATCTGAACACAAAATGAAACTATCTGAATACTTTCCGATTTTTGAAAAAAATTTAAAAAGCATGAATTTAGATAGAGAATATTTAAATCGTTTTGTTAACTATGGATTTTCAGGTGGTGAAAAGAAAAAATGTGAAATTTTGCAAATGAAAATCATCCAACCAGATTTTGTTTTATTAGATGAAATAGATTCAGGATTAGACATTGACTCTTTAAAAATGGTTGTAGATCAAATTAATAATTGAAAAAATGAGAATAAAGCATTAATTGTGGTTTCTCACCATGAAAATTTGTTTAAAAAAATAATTCCTAACAGAGTTTATGTAATTATTGATGGGAAAATTGCTATTTCTGGTGGAGTTGAAATTTATGAAAAAATTAACAAAGAAGGTTATCAATGAATTAATGACCTTTTAGGTAAATAGTTTAAGAAAGAGAAAAAAGTTATGAACAAAAATAATGAAGTATACTTTCTAAATAATAAAAACTATTCAAATAAAATCTATTTAAATAACAATGAAAATAAAGAACTTTTAATAATTGATATCATCAAAGATGATGTTGATATGAACTTAGACATTTATTTACAAAATAATAGTAATTTACATTTAGTTATTTCATCTTTAAATAATAATTATAAAAAAGTTTTTAACATAAACGTTTTTCATAATGGAAATGAATCTGAAAGTAAGTGTGAAGTTTTTGGGGTTAACAAAAATAATTCATCAACTAGTTTCTTTTTACAAGCTTATATTAAAGATGATTCTAAAGCAAATTATTGTGAACAAAAAATTAGGGGTGTTTTACTTTCTGATAATGCTGAAATTAAAGGTAAACCTAATCTAATTATTGATACTAACAATATTAAAGCTAAACATGCTTTAGCAATTGGTAGATTAAATTTAGCTCATATTTTTTATTTACAAAGTAAAGGAATAAAAAAGAGTGATGCAATAAAATTATTATTATTAAGTTATTTCAATGTGATTTTATATAAGATTGATGATGAAAAAGCTAAAGAAAGATTAATGGAAAGAATTTTTTTAGAAATTGGGGAAATTCAATAAATGTTTCAAAATCTAAGAAATGAAGTTCAATGATTTAAAAATAATCCAGATTATGTATATTTAGATAGTGCTGCTACTAGTTTAAAACCTAAATCAGTAGTTGATGCAATGAGTTATTATTGTGATTTTATATCTACAAATCCTCATAATGATGATTCTCTTTTTACACATCAAGCACATATTGTTATGGATGAAACTAGAAAAAAATTAGCAAAACTATTAAATGCTAATTCTGATGAAATTGTTTTTACACCAGGTGCTACTTATTCATTAAATAGTATTGCAAGTTTCATTAAACCTTTTTTTAAAGCTGATGATGAAATAGTTTTATCTAATGCTGAACATGCTTCAAATTTATTACCTTGGTATGATATCTATGATGAATTTAAACAAAAAGATAATCCAATAAAAATTCAATATGTAGAAATAGATATAAATTCAGATAACATAAATAATTTTTTAAGCAAAATTAATAAAAAAACTAAAATGATTTGTTTTGCAAATGAAACTAATTTTATTGGCAATTCAATTGATGCAGTTAAATTGTCAAATGAAATTAAAAGAATTAATCCAAACATTTTTATTTGTGTGGATTCAACCCAATATTTATCACACTATAAATTAGATTTAAAAAATTCTAACATTGATTTTGTTGTGGGTTCTGCTCATAAAATGTTAGGACCAACAGGAATTGGTTTTTTGTATATTAATAAAAATTTAATTGAGAAATTAAAACCTAATATTGTTGGTGGGGGAATGAATTTTGAAATTAAAAGAAATTATTATTCTTTACTTTCAGGACTTTCAAAATTTGAAGCAGGTACACCAAATATTATGGGAATATATGGGTGAAACAAAGCATTAGATTACTATTTAAATAGTGATATTGATTTATTTACAAAAAAAGTTTATGAGTTAAAAAATTATTTAGATTCAGAAATTGAGAAAGTAGAAGGGATCAAAATATTTAATAAAGGTATTAAAGCATTTAATACAATTTTTATTAGAGAAGGAATTTTTAGTCAAGATTTTTCTTCATATTTAGGTTCACAAAAAATTATTGTTAGATCAGGATTATCATGTGCGAAATTAGCAAATGAAATTATTAAAGAAGATCATGCAATTAGAGCTTCATTTCATTTTTATACAAACAAAAATGATATTGATAAATTGATTTATGCAATTAAAAAATTTAAAAAAGGAGATATTTTAAATGGCTTATTTTAGTGAAGATGAATCAAAAAGCAGACAGCTTATTTTAGATCATTATGAAATTCCAGATAATAAAATAAGAGAAGATCAAGTTAGTAAATTAGTTAGTAATTATCAATCTTTTAACAATAAGTCCGAATCTTGTATTGATAATTTAACAATTTATTTATTAATTGAAAATGAAATAGTTTTAGATGCAAAGTTTAGTGGAATTGGGTGTGCTATTAGTACAGCATCTACAGATATTTTTTGTTCAATGATAAAAAATAAAAATATAAAATTTATTAATGAATTAATTAAAAAGTATTTCCAAATGATTGAAGGAAATGCTTTTGATGAAAATGAATTACAATATTTAATAGTTTTTAAAAATATTAGTAAACAACTTAATAGAATAAAATGTGCAAAAGTGGGGGTAGTAGCAATTGAAAAATTGTTAACTAAATAAATTATGATAGAAAAAAAAGAAGTAGATCAAGAATATAAATATGGTTTTAGTGATGGTGAAAATTCCATTTTAAACACTAGTAAAGGTTTATCTGAAGATGTTGTAAGAAAAATTTCTGAAATTAAAAAAGAACCTCAGTGAATGTTAGATTTACGATTAAAGGCTTATAGAAAATTTTTAGAAACTCCAAATCCTGAATGGGGTGCAGATTTATCAAATATTAATTATGATGAAATTGTTTATTACACAGCTTCAACTAAAAAAATGGAATCATATTGAGACAAAGTTCCTCAACAAATTAAAAATACTTTTGAAAAACTGGGAATTCCAGAAGCTGAAGCAAAGTTTTTAAATGGAGTTTCAGCCCAATATGACTCTGAAACTGTTTATAAAAAATTAGAAGAAGAATTAGAACAAAAGGGTGTTATTTTTACTAATGTTGAAACTGCAGTATTAAAATACCCTGAACTTGTTAAAAAATATTTCAGTAAATTAGTTGCCTATGATGACAACAAATTTGCAATGTTAAATACTGCTGTTTGAAGTGGTGGTTCTTTTGTTTATATCCCAAAAAATGTACACTTAGAAAAACCACTACAAGCTTATTTTAGAATTAATGGAATTGCTAGTGGACAATTTGAAAGAACTTTAATAATTGTTGATGAAGGAGCTTCAGTTCATTATGTTGAAGGATGTACAGCTCCTATATATAGTGAAAACAACTTACATGCTGCTGTTGTAGAATGTTTTATTCATAAAGATGCAAAATTAAAATATACAACTATTCAAAACTGATCTAAAAATGTGTTAAATTTAGTTACTAAAAGAGCAATAGTTCATGAAAATGGTAATATGTCATGAATTGATGGAAACATTGGTGCTGGAATAAACATGAAATACCCTTCAAGTATTTTAGCTGGTAAATATGCTTCAAGTGATTGTATTTCAATTGCAATTGCATCAAAAGGAGTTGTACAAGATGCTGGTGCTAAAATGATTCATTTAGCTCCAAATACAAAATCTAGAATCATTTCTAAATCAGTTTCTTTTAATGGAGGAGATACAAGATATAGAGGATTAGTTAAAATTGATAAACATGCAGTAAACTCAATGTCTAGAGTTGAGTGTGATACTTTATTATTAGATGAAATTTCTCGAAGTGATACTATCCCATTAGAAATTATTAAAAATAAAAAATCTTTTTTAGAGCATGAAGCTAAAGTTTCAAATATTTCTGAAGAACAATTATTTTATTTTATGAATAAAGGAATATCAAAAGATGAGGCTGAATATTTAATTGTTATGGGCTTTTTAGAACCATTCTCAAAAGAATTACCAATGGAATATGCAATTGAGTTAAATAGACTTATTAAGCTTGATATGGAAGGTTCTGTAGGTTAATTTGAATTTATAAGAAAAATTAGGTTTAAAAAATCACTAGAAATAGTGATTTTTTATTCTATTTTTATATATAAAAATAGAATAATATCAAAAAAGTACATGTTTTTTTAAGAAAATGTGCCTTTTTTTTTTTTTTTTACAATTTAATTATTTTTTTTTAGTTTTTTGAGCAAATTTTTAATTTTTT
>JAIDMU010000225.1 GCA_029050415.1 Malacoplasma sp. | reverse complement strand
CTTTAATTTCTGAGAATGTAAATGACTTAAGTGCATTAAAATTTAGTTTTAAAAATTTAGAAAAAAATAAAAAAGTTAATGAAAAAAATTTGCAAAATAAAAATTTAAATATTAATGAAAAAAATCTACTAGAATTTTATTTAAGTGAATTAAATAAATTAAATGAAAATGTTATTGACAAAAATCAAAAAAAATTAAAAGAAATCAAAAAAAATTTTGATTTTGAAAAAAATAAATAAAATAGGAGTTTATAAAATATGGAATGAAAAATTTATAAAGAAGAATTTGATAAAAAAGCAACTGTAAAAATTGAATGACTGAATTCTGAATTTAATAAAATAAAATCTGGAAGACCTAATCCTAAAATTTTAGATCATGTTATGGTTGATGCTTATGGTGCAAAATCTAAATTATATGAAATTGCTAACATGCAAGTTGTTGAAGGAAAACAAATTTTAGTTAAACCATATGACAAATCTTTATTACATGAAATTAATTCTGCAATTATTAAAGAAAATTTAGGTTTATCTGTGCAGGTTGATGCTGATTCATTAAGAATAACTTTTCCTTTACCATCAGAAGAAACTAGAAAAATGTCTGTTAAAAAAGTAAAAGAGTTTGCTGAACAAGCAAAAGTAGAAATTAGAAATATCAGAAAAGAAATTCATCAAAAAATTAAAAAAGATAAAGAACTTAGAGAAGATGAAGTTAAATGGTATGAAGAAGATTTAGATAAATTAACTAAATTCTGGAATAGTGAAGTTGATAATGCTTTTGTTAGTAAAGAAAAAGAACTTTTAACAATTTAGTTAAAAAATGACAAAAAAATTAAATCATATTGCTTTCATTATGGATGGTAATGGAAGGTGAGCAAAACAACAAAACAAACCTCGTGTTTTTGGTCACGCTGAAGGTGTAAAAAATATTTTACCAATAATTGAGTATTGTATTAAAAAAGAAATTTCACAAGTTTCTTTTTTTGCTTTCAGCATTGAAAATTGAAATAGAAGTAAGAGTGAAGTAAATTTTTTAATGAAATTATTTTCAAAATACCTTACTAAAAAAACAATTTTAAAAATGGAAGAATTGGGAATTGTAGGCAAATGAATTGGTTTTGAAAATAATTTAGATAATAAAATGATACAGAAAATAAAAAAAATAGAAGAAATTAGTAATAATTTTTTAAACAAAAAAATTCAAGCTAATATTTTTTTTAATTATAGTGGTATAC
>JAIDMU010000224.1 GCA_029050415.1 Malacoplasma sp. | reverse complement strand
CAGTAATATTTTGTAATTGTTTATCAGTTAGTAATTTACCATAAAAATCAATCAGTAAACTTATTTCACATAATTTTTTATTTTTCATTTTAAATAACAATTTCTTTAGTAATTCCATCAACAAATTTTTCTAAATCAAATGCTGACAAATCATCAAGTTTTTCTCCTAAACCAATATATTTAACTGGAATATTGAAATTATCTTTAATTGATAAAACAATTCCACCCTTTGATGTTCCATCCATTTTAGTTAAAATAATTCCACTTACATTTGTAATATCTTTAAAAGCCTTTGCTTGAATAATTCCAGATTGTCCCAAAGTTGCATCTAAAACAAGTAAAGTTTCATGTGGTGCTGAATTATCAAATTTATGAATTACAGAATGAATTTTTTCCAATTCTTTCATTAAATTGATTTTGTTATGTAATCTTCCAGAAGTGTCACAAATCACTAAATCATATTTTTCTTCTTTACCTTTTTTAACTCCAGTAAAAATAACAGATGCTGGATCTTGTCCTTCTTTGTCTGGTAAAACTATGTCACATTTTAATCGGTCTGCTCATATTTTTAGTTGTTCAACAGCACCAGCTCTAAATGTATCACCAGCAACTAATAATACTTTTTTATTTTGCTTTATAAAACGGTGGGCAATTTTTGCAATTGATGTGGTTTTTCCAACCCCATTAACGCCCATCACTAAAATAATATTTGTTCGGTCTTTTCTAATATCTAAAAAAGTATTTACATCAGTATCTTGAATATAGTATGTAAAAATTTTATCAACAATAATTTCTCTAATTAATTTAGGATCTTCCACATTTTGAAAAACTATCTCATCTCGAATCGCTTCAGTAATTTTATTTGTTGCTATTACTCCAACATCATATGAAATTAAAAGTTCTTCAATATTTTCATAAAAAGATTCATCCACTTTTTTGAATTTTTTTACAATTTCTGTAATTGCTTTTGATAAAGTAGTAGAAGATTTTTTCAAACCTTCATCAAACTTCTTTTGTTTTTCTACTGGTTGTTGTAAAATTTCAGCTTGTTTTTCAACATTTTTTTCTTCTATCTTTTGTGATAGATTTTCAATACTACCCTCTTTTTTACCTTTTATTTTATTAATTATTTTTTTGAAAAAACCAAATGCCATATATCACTCCTAGTTTTCTGCTTCATTATTTTCATTTAATTCTGACATAAATTGTTTAGCTTCTTGTACCTTTGATTGAAAGATAATAGTAACTCCTTGTTGTTGCATTGTAGCTCCATAAAGTTTTTCACATCTTAACATTGTTCCTTCACGGTGAGTAATCACAATAAACTGAGTTTCTTTTGAATATGCTGAAATAATGTCTCCAAATCTTTCAACATTTGAAGGATCTAAAGCTGATTCTGCTTCATCTAAAACTACTAAAGGAAAAGAACTTACTTTTAAAATTGAAAATAAAACTGATAAAGCAACTAAAGTTTTTTCACCACCAGATAAAGCAAATAAAGAATTAACATGTTTCCCAGGAGGATTTGCTTTAATATCAATACCAGAAGTTAAAATATCTGTTGGATCAGTAAAATCAATTGAACAAGAACCACCACCAAATAAATATCTGAAAGTTTTTGGTAATTCTTCATTAATTCTTAAAATAGTTCTTTCAAAATCTTCATGTGCTTTTTGGTCTAATTCTTTAATAACATTTAAAATGTTTTCTTTAGCTTGTTCAATTTCTAATTCTTCATTATGCATTTTTTCATAACGTTCTGATTTTTCTTTTAGCTCACTAACAGCTTCCATATTAATTGGACCAATATAACCAATTTCTTTTGAAAGTTTTTCTATTTTATTTCTTGCTGCTGCATCTGACATTTCTAAAGGGGCACTGAAATTTTCAATTGCACTTTCAACTGTCATTTTATATGTATCACTTAATTTTTGCTTAGCAAAATCTAATTTATTTCTGTTATTTACTTCAGTTTCAGTTAATTCTACAATTACATCAGTACTTGTATTTAAAGTGTTTCTTGTTTCTTCAATTTGCTTTTCAATTTCAAAAATTGATTTTCTTAATTCTTTTTTTGTTGCTTCATTAGCATTAAATTCATTAATAACTTTTTCTTTAGTGTTATTTAAACTATTTAATCTTTCAATTAAATCATTTAAATCTTTTGCTAAAGAATTTGATTCATTTTCAGTTTTATCAAAAGATTTTTTTGTACATTTTTGGTACTCAGTTTTTAATCTTACAATTTCATCAGATATAGTTTTAATGGTTGTTGAATAAATTCCCAAATTTACTTTTCTTTCTCTTAGTTTTGCATCAGTATCAATAATAGATAATGCTACATCTGATTTTCTATTCTCTTTAATTGATAAAGTTTTTTTAGATTCATCAAGTTCTTTTTTGATAGCATTTATCTTTTTGTCCAATGAAATTGAAGATGTTTCAAGTTGTTTACTATAACCACCAGTTATAACACCGTGTGGATTAATAATTTGACCATCCAAAGTTACAATTTTATAAAGTTGATAAGTGTATTTAGAAATTTCTAAAGCTTTTTCAAAATTTTCAGCAATAAGTACTTTGTTTAGTAAAACATCAAAAACTGGTTGAATTTTTTTATCACATTTAATTAACTCACTTGCAATCCCAATAAACCCATCTAATTGAAAAACAATCTGTTTGTGTTCATCACGCATTGGTTTTACAGTGATATCATAAATTGGCATAAAAGTTGCAAGACCTGCTTTATTATTAACCAAAAAATCAATTGCTCTTTTAACATCTCTACTAGTATTTGTCACTATATTTTGTGTGTTTTTACCAAGTGCAATAGTTATAGCTTTTTCATATTGTTCTTCACATTTAACAAAGTCAATTACACAACCTAAAATTCCAGTTAGTGTTTTTCTATTTTCTAAAATTGATTTAACTCCAATTGCATATGTTGGTTTTGATTTTAAAATATCTGATAAGTGTTCTAATTCACTTTCTTGTTTGGCAACAAGTTTAGATAAATCTAAGATTTCTTTTTCTAAAATTTTTTCTTCATATTTTAAATCATCTAACATTTTAGTAAACTGATTTAGTTCATTTTTATTTCTTTCAATAATTTCATTATTTGTTTTTAATTCTTTTTCAGAAATAAAAATCTTAGATTCTAAAGCTTCTACTTTTGATTGAAAGTCTGAAGAATTAATATCTAATGCTAAATCATTGTCAAAAATAGATTTTTGAACTTCAAATTGAGAAATCTTATCTTTAATATTATTAAGTTCTCAAGCAAATTTATCTGCTTTAATTTCAACTTCTGATAACAAATTTTTATGTGAATTTAATTGAGTGATTAAAGAATTTAATTTTGGACCCAAATCTTCTTTTGTAGATCTAGAATTTAATAATTTACTTTGAACACTTTCAAGTTTTTGTTGAGCATCTAAAATGTCTTTAACTAAAATTGATATTTCAAGTTTAGTTAATTCTGCTTTTTTTTCTGAATACTCTTTTGCTTTACTAGCTTGTAATTCTAATTTTTTAATATCTTTATAAAGTTCTTTTGTTAAATCATTAACTCTATTTAAATTATTTTGAGTTCTTTCAAGTTGTCTTAAAGACTCTTCTTTTTTACGAATATATTTACTTATTCCAGCAGCTTCTTCAAAAATAGTTCTTCTTTCCTCAGGTTTTGAATCTGCAAATCAGTTAACAGTACCTTGAGAAATAATTCCCAATGACCCTTTTGATAAACCAGTATCACTAAAAATATCATGAATATCTTTTAGTCTTGTTATTTGACCATTCACATAATATTCATTATTTCCATTACCACGATAAAGTTTTCTACTAACTGAAACTTCATCAGCATCAAAGTGTAAGTGTTTTTTACTATTATCAAAAGTTAAAGTAACTTGAGCATAGTCACAAGCTTCTTTAGTTTTAGAACCATGAAAAATAATGTCATCACTTTTTTTACCACGAAGTGATTTAATTGATTGTTCTCCCAAAACTCATTTGATTGCATCAATAACATTAGATTTCCCAGAACCATTTGGGCCAACAACTCCAATCATAGTTGAGTCAAAATTAAGTTTAGTAAAATCAGCAAATGATTTAAAACCAATAGCTTCAAATTTTTTTAAAAAAATCATTTTTAAATATTCCTATGCTGTTTGTATAAATA